>JAAHGE010000025.1 GCA_010672635.1 Desertifilum sp. SIO1I2
AGTAGCTGAGTAAGGATTAGTCTTAACCTTACACTTTTTATATTAGTCTGTTCTAAAAGTAAGTGATTTCGGTTTTTGTCCCTGATTTTGGGGGGATTACCCTACCCGCACTTTAGAGCGTTAGACTGACATGAAGCAATGCGTTCTAGTAATAGTTGCCAACCTGCTAAAGCAAATAACGCTAACCCATAACTCGAAAATGTTGTGGGAACGAACCCGGTAATGGAAAATGTCCGATGGGTAAGGTTTAACGGCTGAGAGTTGAGCCATTACTCGCCGTTTCTCCACCCGACTTGTTAAGCCAATTGAGAATAATTGCATCCAACGGTTTGATAAGTCTGAAATGGTTATTACTCTGTCGCTTCCAAAGGTTAACTAAAATTTGTAAATCGCGATATGCGAAGATGAGGATATCGGTTTGCAAGTCGTCTTGACGCGTATCTGACAAAACCGCTGAAAGTCCCATTCTGTCGTAGGTTGGGTTGAGGTACGAAACCCAACACACTCTCGGCTACGCGACTATCCTTCCCTATATCACAAAACTTGCACTTTGCACGCCACTAGCGACTAGATTAGCTCTGGTTATCAAGGCTTCGATAAGCTTAAGAAAATATAAACTCTTGATAACTAAATAGCGATATATGGTTATATAAAGACTTGTAGCAATAAATTCGAGCTGGGTATTCACTTGCATGTCACTTCTTGATTGTTGTCTCGACCGCAGGGATTGCGAGGTTAACGTCTAGCCTCACCCAGTTTTCCTCAGTCGGAGGTTAGTTTGATGGGATTTTTGTTCAAAGATTCACCTCGCGTTCCACTTTAGCTAAAAAACTGTAGTAAATATCACCTTAATCTCAGCATTAAGACGGATGCTTCTCTGGAGTCTCTGACTAGCGAGAAGACTTGAGTAAAGCCACCTCACACAAATGCAAACTTACCGTTCGGCGCTTCATGACTCAACAACCGCAATTAACCAATAACTCTCAGCCATTAGTTCTGAGTTGGACGAATTTAATCTTCTTCGCGATTATTCACGCCTTAGCGCTGTTATCGCCCTGGTTTTTTACTTGGTCAGCCTTGGGTGTCACCCTACTTTTACATTGGTTTTTAGGCAGCATTGGGATTTGCTTGGGGTATCATCGTTTACTGAGCCATCGCAGCTTTCAAGTCCCTAAGCCCTTAGAATATGCGATCGCCCTCATTGGCGCGACAGCCATGCAAGGCGGCCCTATTTTCTGGGTTTCCGGCCATCGCCTGCACCATGCCTACACAGAAGACGTAGACAAAGACCCCTACTCTGCACGTCGCGGCTTCTGGTGGAGTCATGTCCTGTGGATTCTCTACCCGCAAAAACAATTTTTCAACGCCGAACAATATAATCGATTTGCCCCAGACTTAGCCAGAGACCCCTTTTACCTGTGGTTAGATCGCTATTATCTGCTGTTGCAAATTCCTTTAGGCATTCTTTTATATGCTCTTGGGGGTTGGCCGTTTATCATCTGGGGAATGTGCTTGCGGGCAGTTTTATTGTGGCATAGCACCTGGCTGATTAATTCTGTCACCCATGTTTACGGCTATCGGACCTTTGAAGTTAACGATAACTCCCGCAACCTCTGGTGGGCTGCCATTCTCACCTATGGGGAAGGTTGGCACAATAACCATCACGCCTATCCCCAAGTGGCAAAAGCGGGATGGCGCTGGTGGGAGATTGATGTAACCTGGTGGGTTATTGCCAGTTTGCGCCTGGTGGGTTTAGCGAAAAAGGTGATTATGCCACCCCCGCAAGCGCTGAGTCGTAAAGGGGTTTAATACCGGGATGGGTTAACGTGGCTAAACCGTTAGCCCATCTAACTGAAGCCTTGCTTGTTGAGGTTAACAATGCTCTATTTATGGTTTAAGGCGTTTCATATTATCGGAATTGTGGTTTGGTTTTCCGGTTTGTTCTATCTGGTGCGCCTATTCGTTTATTATGCCGAAGCCAACTTGCAACCGGAGCCTGCGCGGGGAATTTTGCAACCGCAGTATTGTTTGATGGCGCAACGGCTGTATAACTTGATTACCACGCCCGGAATGATTTTAACGTTGGCGATGGCGATCGCGCTGTTGCAAGTAGACCCAACCTTAATTCAGAGTCCGTGGTTGCAGTGTAAGTTGGTCTTTGTCGCCGGGGTGGTGGCGTATCATTTCTATTGCGGCTATCTGTTAAAGCAGATCGAGAAAGGACAAAGCGACTGGAACGGGCAACAATTCCGCATTTTGAACGAAGTCCCCACAATTTTATTAATTGCGATCGCCCTTTTAGCCGTTTTTAAGCAAACTTTACCGCTCAATACGCTACTAGGAACATTAGGGATAGCCATTAGCGCGATCGCACTGATCTTTTGGTTATATGCCAAACAGCGCCAACGCCTAAGCCAACAAACACCTTAATTCTCTGGCTGTAATAGCAAAACGGAGTGAACCGGGCGCGGGACTCCCCGACCGTAGAAGACCTGACCGCGATAATATAATGCAGAGGAACTGCCGCCATCCAGGTTAAGGGCGGTTTCGACTCCTAGCGATCGCATCAGTTGGGCCAATTCGATTAAACTCATCCCAGAGGGTTCGCTGCTATCAGGTTTTTGGGCTACCATCACCCACACAATATCGCCATCCGGGGTCAGACCGATCGCCGTTCTAGCATTGGCCCGATCGATACCTAACGGATCGCGGACGATCTGAGCGTTTTCAGTTTCTAAAAACCCTTCTTCCTGTAACGTCATTTCCGGAAGCAAACGAGGCCCTCCACCCAATGCATCGACGATCCGACAGCCGGGGGGTGGGGGTTGGCGAGGGTTGGCGAGCGCATATTGAACCGTTCCCGCACAAACCAAGCGGCGAAACTCGCTACGATTGAGGATGCGATCGAGGTAGGGTGCCAGATTGGGATTTTCCATCAAGCGTTCGTTCGCCTGCGGATCGGCTGTGAGTTCTCCCTGCTGGATAATATAAGAGGTGGTTTTCTGATTGAGCGGATCGAAAAAGCCCCCATTTAAAACCGCGATCGCGCTGGTCTTTTGGGCAAACTCTTCTACTGTCTCTAGCTGCGGCGACAGGGCGGGGACAACCTGAAACCCCGAATTTGCTGGAATCTGCAAAATGTAGACATTGCTGTGGCGGTTAGCCTGCGTGGTGAAGCGGACTTCAGGGGGGAGGGTTGGAGCTTGGGCGATCGCCGAACTCACCTCAACCTCGCGAATCGGCGCACAGGCGGCTAGAAACAACCCACTCCAACAACCAAACAGCCAAAAGTTTTTCACCCGTGTTTCCTTTGTGTAGCCTAACCCCTTTGTATTTTACCCATTGGGTTAAACAACCGCTTTTCCCACCCGTGAGGGGTGGGGATAGAGTTCAAGGCTCTCTCACATCTGCCCGATCGGGTACTGCCTTGGGTAGCACAGACCGTTTTTCATCCACGGTTTGTAAAGGTAAGCCGAGATGTCTGCGGGCGTCTTGTTCGGCGATTTCCCAATCTTGCTTGCTATCAAACTGGCTTTCATCGAGTAATGAACCATCGCGCATTGCTTCATCGGGCGTTGGGGTGCGTCCGCGTTTCCATTTATATCTAAAATCCATGATTGAACCTCTTGGAGCTTCTCCCTTTAAATGTGTCGGAAATTGCAATTTCAAACTCTACCAAGAGAAGCAATTTTATCAGATGAGGCACTCTGTCTTAACGCTTTAGCCTCCGCTTACTAGGAAGTTGAGGCGGTAAAATCCTGTTTGACTGGCAAAGTTGAGCTACTTTATCCC
The DNA here is from genome assembly GCA_010672635.1 of Desertifilum sp. SIO1I2. Classification (GTDB taxonomy): domain Bacteria; phylum Cyanobacteriota; class Cyanobacteriia; order Cyanobacteriales; family Desertifilaceae; genus Desertifilum. The sequence goes on from JAAHGE010000025.1 coordinate 3,793, forward strand.
CCTAAACTTGCCGATCTCAGACCGTTAAGATAACTTTCTTCTTAAGCTAAGTGCGATCGCCTCTGTTGTCGTTACCAGATTTGGGTCGATCTTGGCTTTCACCCCTAACAGCCCTAACTTTTGGCGTGGTTCTGCTCAAACTGGGTATTATCCTCTGGCAGAAAGACGGGTACTGTACTACCCAAATTCAATTTGTCGCGATGCTGGAAACCGGATCGGCTCTATTGTTTCTGGTAATTGCGGCTCTGTCTCTACTTCCCGCCCATTTACCCTAGCCAGTGCGATCGCTCTTTAGCGCTACCAGGAGTTAAAGCTGGAAACCTGGATTTTCTTACGGGTTCTGCTCCGCTAACCATATCTCTAGATCGGACAAATTGGAGAAATCTAACAACGCCTCTGCTAAGGCTTCTAGTTGGAGAAGAGATAAAGTATTAATTTGTTCTCTGGCTGCTTCTGGCACTTCTCCCACTCGTCGAGTCAATTGGCGCAGAATCAGCAATTTTGCTTCATCTTCTTTCGCTTCTTGATATACCCGCGTTTCCTGTAACCGAATTCCCAACATTGCTTCTACCTCCGCTCGGCTCAACTGGGCAAACTTATAAACCATAATTGTCGTTAGCATCTCTATGATGGCACGACTGGGTTGTGGGGGTAGCTCCTGTTGCGATCGCCTCTGTCGTCGCACTACTCGTTAACTATCCTAAAGAATAGGATCGATCCGAGGAGTACGCTTGGGGAAGCGATCGCGCAGGTGGGTTGAAACGATTTAGACGGCTTTGGAGAAGCGATCCAATTGATGATGTCTCAGGTAAGTATCGAAAACTGAGGCAATATTTCTGATTAACAAGCGTCCAATCGGAGTGACTTCTATTCGGTGAGGATAGACATGCAATAGTCCATCTGCTTCTAGGAGACGCAAATCGTATTTTTCCTGAGCAAAATAGCCCTCAAAATCTAAGTCAAAGCTGAGATGATATTTTTCTTCGATATCGTTTTGGCAAAGCTGAAACTGACACATCAGTTCCATAATAATACTGCGACGAATAATATCTTCTCGGCTGAGAGCAACGCCGCGTTCGATGGGTAATTCGCCCTTGTCGATGGCTTGGTAGTAAGATTTTAAGCGTTTATGATTTTGGATATAAACATCATGCAACATGCTAATGGAGGTCATCCCAAACCCAAATAATTCGGATTCAGGTTTGGTGGTGTAACCCTGAAAGTTGCGGTGCAAGTTGCCTTCCCGTTGCGCGATCGCCAATTCGTCATTCGGTTTGGCGAAGTGATCCATCCCAATAAACACATACCCGTTATCGGTAAGCTCTGCAATGGTCATTTGCAGAATGTCGAGTTTTTCTGGGCCGGCGGGAAGGGCGTCTTGGGGGATTTTTCGCTGAATGGGTTTTAACCAAGGAACATAGGCAAAGTTAAAAACGGCAATCCGATCGGGTTCTAGTTTTAGGGTTTTGTGAATTGTATTTTTAAAGGTTTCTAGACTTTGATAGGGCAAGCCATAGATTAAATCGACGTTGACGCTTTCAAATCCAGCTTCTCGTATCCAACCCATTGCTTCAAAGAGCATTTCTTCGGGTTGAATGCGATTCACGGCAGCCTGAACTCTGGGGTCAAAATCTTGGATACCAAAACTAATTCGATTAAAGCCTAAATCGCGCAGGTGAAATAGATAGTCGCGTTCTAAAAATCGGGGGTTAACTTCAATGGAAATTTCGGCATCGGGAGCAAAGGTAAAATGCTGATTTAGGGTTTCCCAAAGGGTTTCAACCTGTTGCGCCGAGAGGTAGTTGGGGGTTCCGCCTCCCCAGTGGAGTTGATCGACGTGGCGATCGCGATCGATATAGGCTGCTGTTTGGCGGATATCGCGCTGAAGATACTCTAGATAAGGTTCGGCTAAGGCTTTGCGTTGGGTAATAATCGTGTTACAGCCGCAGAAGTAACAGGCGGTTTCGCAAAAGGGAATATGACAGTACAGCGATAGGGGGGTTTTTTTATAATTCCCGACGGCGATCGCTGCTTTAAAGTCAATTTCAGCAAACTCTTCTGTGAGTTCCGTTGCTGGAGGATAGCTGGTATAGCGGGGAACCGGACGATCGTATTTTCTAAGGAGATTGAAATCAAATTCAACGGCTTGAGATAACAGTTTCATGTTTTTCTAAATTACTCGGCTACGGCTAATTCGGGGGTTGCAGAACGGCTTTCTGTGCTTCCGGGGCGATCTTGGCGGGTAATGAGATCGAAAATGCGATCGCCGATGCTGGCTTTTACGTCGTCTTCAAGTTCGTGGAAGACGTTGCGGTTGAGTTGAAAGGCAAGGTTGGCTTCGTCTACAATCTGTTGGGCGATCGCTTCATCAATGGGGAGTGAATTCAGCGCATCCCGATATTTGGCTTTAAACGTACGTCGCGCTTCGGGGGTGGCAATTTGGTCAAATTCGTGCAACCCCGTACCGCGATCGGGGGGTAAGTTCAGCGCCGAACGGACAATATTTCTTAAACTTTGACCCCCCGACAGATCGCCCATATAACGGACGTAGGAATGCGCGACTAATAAGGCGGGGTTGGTTTGCGAAATCTCTTGAAGGCGCTTGACGTAGTTTTGTCCTTCTGGCGAGGCGACAATGCGATCGCGCCACTCTTCGCCGTAGTAAAACGCTAAATCTTGGGCTAGCTTTTCTTGACGTTCGAGTTCGGGAAAATAAATTAAACCCACTACGGGATGATCGAGATGGCGGTGTATTTCGGCTTCCATCGCGCTATAAACAAAATATAGATCCGCTGTGAGTTTGCGGAAGGGTTCCCACTCCACAATCCCTTTGAGAAAGCACTTCATAAAAGCGGTATTTTCAGAGAGGGTGTGAGATTGTTTGGTTCCTTCCCGGAGGCGTGTTGCGAGATCGAAACTCATCGGAAATCCCCTGTTGGCTACAATAAAGTTTGCAGAATTTTAATCAAGAGGCTGCATCTACATCCAAAAGGGCTGGGGTGGGTGCAGGACGAAACCTCTGATTTCAATGCTCTTCACGATTAATCACTTTATAGATATATAGACATTAAAAGTCGAGTTTATTACAAAAATTAATAAACAACTGCAAACTCTTTATCCGAACTCTTGCGGTCGTTCAACACTCGATTCACGCTATAGGGACAGGGTATTAACAGACTTGCCAGGGAGAACATTTATGAGAATTCTGCTGGTGGAAAGAGGTAGCCCAAGCAATACTGCCTTAGCCGATCTGCTAGCTGCCCATAACTATATCCTCGACGTAGCGAGCGATGGACAGACCGCACTCCACCAATCTAGGGCCACGCCATACGCCCTAATTTTAGTAGACGCGTCGATCGCTCAACCCAACGGGATCGAACTGTGTCAGCAGTTGCGATCGCAAAGTTACGAGCAGCCGATTTTACTGATCGCCCCGCCCAACACCAACGCAGAGATTATCGATGGACTCAATGCCGGAGCCGACGACTACCTCATCAAACCCTATCACCCAGAAGCCCTACTCGCGAGAATCCAGGGATTGTTACGCGGTTCTCGCGTTCCGGCGCGTTCCTTGCCGCCCTCAGCGCTAACGTGGGGAAATCTGCATTTAGACTTCATTTCCGGCAAAGTCACCTATAAGCAACAGCCCATTTCCCTCACCGCCACTGAATACAATCTACTGGAATTATTCTTGCAAAACCCCGATCGGATCTTTAGCCGCAGCGTCATTCTCGATCGGCTGTGGGGATTTGATGACGCCCCCACCGAAAAAGCGATTACCACGCATATTAAAGACCTGCGAAAGAAACTCAAAGCCGGGGGGTTAACCGAAGACCTCCTAGAAACCGTTTATGGGATTGGCTACCGCTTAAAACCCGCCCCTCCAGTAACAGCAAATCGCCCCAAAAAGCCAATCCAAGGGATTCAGGCCGTTGTAGAGCGATTTAGCCGCTCGTTCGTCCATCAAGTGGGCGTGCTAGCAGAGGCACAACAGGCCCTTGCAAACGGCACCTGCAACGCGCAATTAGCCGAAAGCGCCAAACACGAAGCCCATAAACTCGCTGGCTCAATGGGTTCATTTGGCTATCCCGAAGGCTCCAAACTCGCGCGACAAGTCGAACACCTGCTATTAAGCGATCGCCCTTTAACCCCAACAGAAATCGCTCGCTTTGCTCAACTCGTCAGCGCTCTCCAACACGAGTTAACCCAACGTCCCATTCCCCTCGATCCTCAACCGGAGCCGATCGGATCGAGACACTGCGTCCTCACCATTGACGACGATACCGCCCTCACGCATCTGTTGCAAACCCACGCCACCGCCTGGGGCATCCAAATGCAAATTGCAGCTAACCTAAAAGCCGCCCGATCCTACTTGGCTTCAGCCATACCCGACGCCATTGTCCTCGATCTGAGTTTTGCCGAAACCTCTGAAGATGGTCTATCTCTGTTGCAAGAACTGCAAGAGCGATCGCCTCAAATTCCCGTTATCGTCTTCACCCAGCGCGATAACCTCAGCGATCGATTAGCGGTTTCCCGACTGGGTGCAAAGCAATATTTGCATAAACCCGCCAGCATCGAGCAAATTTTTCGCGCCATTGCAAGAGCAATTCCCAATAGAAGCGATCGCTTCCTAGAACCTCCCTCCACCTCTGAAGGTAAAGTCTTAATCGTTGATGACGACTCCGCCATTCTCTCAGAACTAGCCGCCATCCTCGTGCCTTGGGGTCTAGAAGTTACCATTCTTGAAGAACAAGAACGATTTTGGGAAGTGCTTCAAGAAATTCAACCGAACCTCGTGATTGTAGATTTAGAAATGCCCGCCGTTAGCGGTCTAGAGTTGTGTCAGGTGGTTCGCCAAGATGCCCATTGGGGAGATTTACCCTTGTTAGTTGTCACCGCCCATACCGACGCCCAATCCTTGCAACAAACCTTCGCGGCGGGGGCTGATGACTTTATCACCAAACCCGTACTCGGCCCAGAACTGGTGACGCGGGTACTCTGCCGCATTCATAACTTCACGCCGCTAGGGAGGAGAAAACACTTATGAGGTTGAATCGGCAGATCTTATCCTATGGTGTGGCGGTATTGTCTACGGCGATCGCCTCTATACTTGCCCTGTGGTTAGAAGGTCTTTTGTCCCCCCTAGTTAGCCCGCTATTCTATATTGCGGTTGCCATTAGTACCTGGTATGGAGGAATCCAGCCGGGTCTTGTCTCAGTCGTGCTTTCCGCCTTAATGATTCAAGTTGCGTTTTTGCCTCCAGTCAATCAATTGATATTAACGAATCCAGAAGACTTGCTCCGCTTAAGTATTTTTCTACTGGTTGCTCTGACCATTAATCTGCTAATTGGCAATCTGCGACACAGCCGCCAAAAAATTGAGCAACTCAATCAACAACTGCTGCGAACCAATACCGAACAACTGCGGATGGTGCTATCAGCCGTGCAGATGGGACTTTGGGACTGGGATATTGTCACCGGGGAAATTCAATGGTCGCCAGAACACGAACATTTATTTGGCATCCCGGCGGGTTGTTTTGATGGTGAATATGCCACGGTAGAAGCTTGCATCCATCCAGAGGATCGCTCTGGGGTTAATCAGAGCATTCAACAAGCAATCTTGACCCGCAGCCACTACCAGCGAGAGTTTCGGGTGGTATGGGTCGATGGTAGCATTCACTGGATTGAGGGACGAGGACGCGCCTTTTATAACGAAGCGGGAGAACCGATCCGCATGAGCGGAACGGTCATTAGTATTAGCGATCGCAAACAAACAGAAGCCCTACTCAATCAACAGTTTGACCGCCAGCGCACGGTGATGGAGATCGGTCAACATATTCGCCAGTCGCTGAATTTAGAGGAAATTCTCAATACCACCGTCGAAGATGTGCGCCAACTGCTGCAAACCGATCGCGTCATTATCTTTCAGTTTGCTCCTAATGGTAGCGGTACGGCGGTGGTGGAATCAGTGGGCGATCGCTGGCTATCCGTCCTTTCAACTCAGATTTACGATCCGTGTTTTAGAGATGAGTATGTTGAGTTATTCCGCCAAGGCTTAGTAACGGCAAAATCAGATGTTCGCACCGCCGGAGTTGCACCGTGTCATTTAGAGTTACTTTCAAATTTCCAAGTCATTGCCAATTTAGTGGTGCCCATCCTCCAAGGTGAGGAACTTTGGGGGCTATTAATTGCCCATCACTGCTCGTCCGCGCGCGAATGGCAGTCTTCAGAGATTGAACTGTTACAGCAACTCGCCACTCAAGTCGGAATTGCGATTCAACAAGCAGCCCTGGTAGATCGATTACAAACCGAATTGCGAGAACGTCGAGCCACAGAAGCGGCTTTGCGGGAAAGCGAACAAAAGTTTCGCCAATTAGCCGAACAAATTCAGGAAGTATTTTTTCTGTATACGGTTGATTTCGGCGATGTTTTGTATATTAATCCGGCTTACGAGACGATTTGGCAGCGTTCGTGCGCGAGTTTGTATCAAAATCCGTTTTCGTTTATCGATAGCGTTCACGCTGACGATCGCGATCGGATTTCGACAGCGATGCAAGGGTTTATTAATGGCGATCGCCCTTTCCAAGAGGAATACCGGATTCTCCGCCCCAATGGTTCGATTCGGTGGGTTTACACGCGCACTTTCTTTGTGTATAACGATCGCCAAGAAGCCTATCGCGTGGCAGGTATTGCGACGGATATCACGGCGCGCAAGCAGGCGGAAATCGCTTTGCAACAACTGAACGCCAAACTGGAGTTGCGAGTCGCCGAACGGACAGCCGAACTCACTGAAGCTGAACGGCGCTGGCGCTATTTGCTCGATCGCGTCCAATTGGTAGTAGTGGGACTCGATCGCGAGGGGCGAGTTGATTATGTCAATACGTTTTTCTTGAAGTTGACGGGGTACCAAGAATCGGAGGTGTTAGGTCAATGCTGGTTTGAGTTATGCATCCCCTCTTCTCATCACCAGTTGATGCAAAGGATTTTTACAGAAATTCTGACCGATAATCGCCATCCCTACTACCAAAACTCGATTCTGACAAAGGCGAAGGAGGAGCGGTGTATTGCTTGGAATAATACGCTATTGCGCGATTCTGCTGGAAAGATTGTGGGCACCATCAGTATTGGGGAGGATATTACCGAACGCCAGAAGATCGAGCAGATGAAGAATGAGTTTATTGGGATTGTCAGCCACGAACTGCGGACGCCCCTCACGGCGATTCGAGCTTCTTTAGGACTGCTGAGGACGGGAATTTACGATAATCGACCCGATAAGTTTAAGCGGATGATTGAGATTGCGGCAATTGATAGCGATCGCTTGGTGCGTTTGGTCAATGATATTCTCGATTTGGAGCGCTTGGAGTCCGGCCGGGTCGTGATGGATAAAAGCATCTGTAAGGTGGCGGATTTGCTCCAGCAGGCGGTTGCTGGGGTAGAGGCGATCGCGCGCGATCAACACATTGGTCTGATGGTTCAACCCACGCAGCTTGAGGTTTGGGCAGCCGCCGATGCCATTATTCAAACGCTGATGAATTTGCTCAGTAATGCGATTAAGTTTTCTCCTCCCCATACGATGGTGAGGGTAAGCGTGCAGCCGCAGGTGGAGCGCGTCCTGTTTCAAATCCAAGATCGCGGGCGCGGGATTCCAGCCGATCGCTTAGAAACGATTTTTGGCCGCTTTCAACAGGTGGATGCTTCGGATTCTCGGCAGAAGGGGGGAACTGGATTAGGTTTGGCGATCTGTCGTAGTATTGTTGAACAACATGAAGGCCGTATTTGGGCTGAAAGTTGTCCCGGAGAAGGGAGTACGTTTTTCTTTACTCTGCCATTACCACCAAAAGAGTGCAGATGATGAACAAACAACTGCTAATTGTGGATGATGAAGAACGCCTCCGAGAACTGGTGCAGGCTTGTTTAGAAGATTTGGTGGGTTGGAAAACGATCGCAACGGGTTCGGGGAAGGAGGCGATCGCATTAGCTCAAACTTGCCCGATTGATGCGATCCTGTTAGATGTGTCGATGCCGGATATGGATGGGTTTGCAGTCTACGAGCAACTTCAGGCGCATCCAGTAACGCGGGCGATTCCGGTGATTTTGCTGACGGCAAAGGTGCTACTGAGCGATCGCGCTCGCTTTGCGGCCCTGGGGGTTGCTGGGGTGATTGCTAAACCGTTTAATCCCCTTGAGATTGGGACAGAGGTGGCAGAGATTTTGGGGTGGTCTACAGAAGCGGGTTGACTGATACGCACTACTTTCCCATCAGGAGAAGGGAGCCAACAAGCGATGAGCGTTCCCTCTTAGTGTGGGAGAGGGCGGTTCGGACAACACCTTAATCATATAGCAGCAAAGTGCTGAGTTAAAACCGAGGGAGTCTCATCTTTTGAGCAGTTCAGTCTGTCCTAACCTTACTGAGTACAGCTATATTTGTCAGTCAATCCGCTACAGAAGTTTAATTTTTGTAACAAAGGGGTTGTCTTTATCGGTTTTTTACTTTTTTCTTTTAGTCTTTTGGCAGGAATTTAGGTGCCTTACCGGTGAAGTTCATGGATGATTGGTCAGTAGGACAGATGACCGCGAAAAAGATATTGCTCGTTGAAGATGACACGAATGTTCGCGAGGTTGTACAACTGTGTCTGCAAGACCTGGGAAATTGGATCGTTTTAGCGACAAGTTCTCCTGTGCAAGGTCTGCAACAAGCCCAGCAGGAGGAACCCGACGCGATTGTTTTAGACATTTCGATGCCCGGTATGGATGGCTTTATGTTTCTTGAAGAGTTGAGAAGCAATTCAAAAACCCAAAACATCCCCGTGGTTCTGCTGAGTGCTAATGCGCGGTGGCTGAATTCTCACCTCCTAGAACGCTATCAAGTGGCTGGAGCGATCGCTAAACCTTTTGATGCGACGATGCTATCGGTGCAAATTTCAACGCTCCTCGGTTGGGATGTTTGATGCCCGGTTTAAAGATTAAAGATTCCCTCACTCTCCTGCTAGAGCGGGGAATCTCAACTATGTTCAGGGGTTAATCAAATCCGCTTTAGACAGGCCAAAGACGTATTAATACTCTATAGTGATAAAAGGATTTAGGGGAGACAAGTTCGTATAATTTAACAAATATCCCCGGAATATATCGCTTTTTGTCTTTTTCTGTAAAAGGTCTGTTCAAGATGCGACAAGTATTATAACTTTATAGCTATCAAGTTTTGAGACAAAAAATTATGGTTAACTCTCCACCCAAGCCGACAGTCCCAGAATCGGAAGCCAAGATCAAGGCTCTCAAGGAAAATATCCTCACTCCTCGGTTTTACACCACCGATTTTGAAACGGCGGCGAAGATGGATTTATCCGCCCAAGAGACCGAGTTGCAGGCGATGCTCGCCGAAATGCGCGCCGACTACAACCGCCATCACTTTATCCGGGACGAACAATTCAATGGCTCTTGGGAACACATCACCGGAGAAGCTAGACAAGCATTCATCGATTATTTAGAGCGATCGTGCGTTTCCGAGTTTTCCGGCTTTTTGCTGTTTAAGGAACTCTCGCGCAAGCTGAAAAATCGCAGTCCCCTGCTGTCGGAGATGTTTAACCTGATGGCGCGGGATGAAGCCCGCCATGCAGGATTTCTCAACAAAGCGATGGCAGATTTCGGCTGTACGATGGATTTGGGACACCTGACCAAAAATCGGGTTTATACCTTCTTCCCGATTGAGTGGGTGCTTTATACGGTGTACCTATCCGAGAAGATTGGTTACTGGCGCTATATCATTATTTATCGCCATTTACAGAAACACCCAGAGAATCAGTTTTACCCGTTGTTCCACTACTTTGAGAGTTGGTGCCAAGATGAAAATCGCCACGGGGATATTTTTAAAGCGCTATTGCGATCGCAACCTCAACTCTGGAAAACCTGGCAATCTCGTTTATGGAGTCGGTTTTTCTTGCTTTCCGTCTTCGCTACCCACACCCTCACCGTTCACGAACGCACAGGATTTTATCATTCCCTCGGACTCGATCCGACCGAATTCGATCGCGAAGTGATTCGCCAAACCAATGAAACCTCTGCTCGTGCTTTCCCCTCCGTCTTAAATACAGAACATCCTGACTTCTTCCGACGCCTGCAACGCTGTTCCGATCTGAATTTACAAATGTCGGAAATTGAGCGGAGTTCTCAACCGCGATGGTTAAAAGGATTACGCAAACTGCCGCTGCAAATGAGAATTGTCGGCCATCTGTTACGGATTTATTTAATTAAACCCATTGATGCCGAAGCGTTGCGGGGAACGGTACGCTAAAAATGACATCTTGCACCGGTGCGGAGAAACCGGGTTTCATTGGCAAGAAACCCTTCGTCGAGAAACCCGGTTTCTTAGGCCTGACTCAGGATGGTGCAAGATCTGAGTTAAGGTTAGGACGCGCGTGAACTGCTCAAAGGATGAGACTCAACTCAGCACACCGCTACGCACCGCTAAACCGCGCAACAGCACTTTCCACAAGCACTTTGCTATAAAGGGGAAGGAGCGATCGCTCCTTCACCCCATCCATTTTGCAACCAGCCTTTCCCACTCTCCTGGCTGAAAGTTGCCCTCTAGGGGCTGTCGGTTCTGCAAAGCTGGTCCTAAATAAAGGTATTCGCAATAACTCCCTAAAAAGCGATTGTCGCCGAGGATTTCCCAGTCAAATATACAGGCTCCGGTGAGGTTTGCTCGCGAAAAGTCAGCATTTTGCAGCTTAGAATAGCTCAAATCTGCTTGGGTGAGATTCGCTTTGTGGAAGGAGGTTCCGGGGTGAGTTCGGATCGATTGGATTAGCCAGCGCAGCACCCAGAAACAGATCGCTCCCGAAAGTACCATCACCCCTAATAAGAAAAATCCTGGGGCGATCGCTCCATCGCTAAAATTAGAGAGAACAACGAAGAAAAGTCCAACCGTTAGCAGGCTCATGGCTGCAAGCAGCAGGGTAAGGGCTGCTAGACCCAAAACAGTGGGAACTAAAGGAACATTGGGCAGAATTCCCTGGCGAAATAAAAAACTGAAGGCGAGAGCTAATCCATACAAGATAAAGTTGAAGCGAGTGGCGGAAATATCGCCAAACCACTGCCAGACGAGCTGGGAAAGCAGGATGCTGAAGCCAACTACCGCTACCGAAGCTGCGATCGCTACCGCTATTAACTGATACACTTGACGGCGACTTTGCCCGGTGAGACAGCCTTGTAAATTGGCTGCGGTTAAATTGGCTCCCGTAAAGTCGCATCCCCGCAAGTCGGAGCAACTGAAATCTACACCCGCCAAGTTTAATCCTTTAAAGGAGCGATTTTGGAGGTTTAGGTTGGCATAGTCGAGGTGGCTCATGGCGTAGGGTTGCCATTGTTGGAAGTGAGATCGATCGTATTATTTTAAGCGGTACATTGGAGCGATCGCCAATTCTCCTGGATGCCACCGCTCGCCAGTTGCGCCATCGGTTCCCAGTTAATGACATCGTGCAGTAAGGTTTGGTAGCCTTTAATGTTGGGATGCAAGCCATCGACGCACAAGCGTCTGAGTCGCCAATGTTCTTCGCGAGCCATCCAAAGATCGAAAATATCTAAATAGGGAATATCGCGCTCTAAACAGGCGAGGCGGGTTGCTTCCTTGTAGCGGTATTGATCCTCATGGTTGTAGTAGAGACAATCGAGAAACGGCATTTTAGACTCATCTACCGGAACCATCCCCACAAACAAAACGGGACATAAACCTTTAGCCAAGTCTAGCAGGCTGTTCATTTCCGTTTGAAAGGTGTCAAACGGGGTATAGTTGCGGCCATCGGGACGGGAAACGCGAGCGGTATCGTTGACGCCAACCGATAAAATAATCAGGTCGGGGACGCGGTTGCGTAATTCTCCGCGATGGCGAAATTCGGTTTCTAGCCGATGGCCCACTTGCTTGACGCGATCGCCCCGAACGCCTAAGTTGTAAATAATGTGACCTGCACTTTCCGGCGACATCCACCACCGTCGCAGTCGTTCTACCCAACCTCCACCTTGGGGATCGCCAAATCCATAAACTAAACTATCGCCGAGGGCTACGAGTTTGAGAGGTTGACGGTAAGCCTGAGATTTCGACAACTGACGGACAGCGGGTGTCTCAAGATGATGCATAGTCAGACCCTACAGGGATTACAGCTTTACTTATATACAAGCTTCTATACATTTCTACACCCAGATGGGGCATTTCGATCCATTTTCCGTCGCAAAATTATCAAAATCGTTCTAAAGTTTGGCACAATCTTCTGCAATCTCCGTCTACAGCCGCAGTCTAGATGAGTTGCCAGACGAAAACCAAGACCCCTGATAAACTAGAAGCTTAACCTTAACGGATTGGCTAACTTTATGCTGAAGCGTTCTTCTTTTGACAGCACTCAAATTATGCGGCGAGCCGAGGATTTGGTCAATGCGGCTTCTAACCGCTATCGGATCACCGTACAAGTAGCCAACCGCGCTCAACGTCGGCGTTATGAAGACTTTGATAGCCTCGACGATCCGAAAATGAAACCCGTACTCCGGGCCATTATCGAAATGTCTGATGAGTTAACGCAACCTGAAATTATTGGCGAGTGAAGCAGCAACGACGACTTTTCCGGCTTTTGGCGATCGCAGCCTCGATCGCGATCGGGATGGTTTTCCTTTCAACCCTAACCCCCCCGGTGCTATTCCTGCCTAGCGGATCGCCCCCGGCGGTGGCTCAAATTCGTCCCCCGCGCCTGCGCGATTTTTGGCAAGAGATTTATCAACAACTCCCGGATCTGCCCCTAGAGAATCAATATGTCAACCGTCAAAGCGGGGAAGTTGATGAAACCAATACCCTAGTGGGGCGGTTGATTCGCTATCACCTCTACGTGAAAAATCGTCCGCCAAACTTTCGCCTTGATTGGAAATTGACGATGGCGGATTATCTAGATGCTAATGAGATTATCCAAGAGTCTATTTATCCGAGCGCTGATGTTTTGCGCGACAATCCAATGGAAGGAGATAAAGCGGCGATTAAGCGTTTAACCCGCACTCAGCGGACTGCATTGGTGGATGCATTGGCACAAATTTTTACCCCAGAAGCAGAAGCCCAGGGTTCGCCCACTTCGCCAGGAGGTTCTCAATCTCCGGGTGCGGGGCGTTCTCCCCTCCCCCGCTCTCAACCGGGAGATGCCCAGTTATTATTGCCTTAGAATCTATGGATCGGGTCATTCGCAGCGGTCGGGGATGGCGGCTGGGGTGGAATCCCCAAGCCCCGAAGTATCAAGGATTAGTGGGTGGCGAGGACTGGGGCGTTGAGCTAACGGCGGCAGAATTTGAAGACTTTTGTCGCCTGTTGGGACAACTGGCAGAAACGATGCAGCAGATGGCCAGCGAGTTGATGGACGAAGAAAAGATTACTTGCGAGGCGGAAAGTAATTTTGTCTGGATTGAGGTGCGGGGGTTCCCCGATGCTTATGATGTCCACTGCATCCTCAGTACGGAGCGCGGCTGCGAGTTTTGCTGGCCGCCGGAAGTCGTCCCAGAACTGGTTTTAGCCATAAAAACGATAAAGGTGTTTTAATTTTCAGATGGGTATGCTAAGATAGAATTCGCTTTAACGGGGCGTAGCGCAGCTTGGTAGCGCACCACTTTGGGGTAGTGGGGGTCGTGGGTTCAAATCCCGCCGCTCCGATTCAAAAACAATAACGGATTGAGTAGGATACGCTGTAACGTATCCTACTTTTTCAGTATGAAATTTCTGTGGATTGCGATTTTGGCAGTTCTCCTGGGACAATCAGTTTTAGGAGGGAGTCAGGTTCAACCGATGTCTATGTCACTATCTTCAGACGCCATTCGCACGACGATCCGCCAGGTGGCTTCAGCTTGGGAAGCTGGGGATGCAGAGGCGATCGCATCTCCGTTCGCTGATGATGCGGAATTTATCGTACCGGGGAGTTGTTGGCGAGGGCGCGAGGAAATTCGCCAAGAGGCGGCGAAGTTTGCCCAAACCCATACTGAGGTGAAAATTACCATTAAGCAAATTGTGGTGGAAGGGAATCTGGCGTTTGCAGAGTGGGATTGGCAAGATGTGGAAAAACACAGCGGAAAGCGTACCCTTGCAGAAGATGCGATCGCCGTTGAGTTTCGCGATGGCAAAATTATCCGCTGGCGAGAATACATAGATACCGATACCCCAACTCCCGCCTGAGTCGCGTAGGACTTTCAGCAGTGAGTGTCAGCCAATCAGGGCGATCGCAGTAATTGAGCGCTATACAATTCAGCAAAAGCAAGAACAAGAAAGGCGCGAGATCGGCTAATAACGCCATCGCCTGCAATCTATCCTTTTTCAAGATTAGAGGCGATCGAAATCACTCATTCAGCTTTTAGTTGAAATTATCAGATTTACTCTGCGGTTAATCAGCCGTTCCCAATGGGGTTTCGTAACAAGCTCAACCCTACGACGGATGTTGGGACAGGTTTGCTAAGAGAGGATAAATTGTAAAACTGACAACTTTTTGAGTTGTCCTAAAACCGAAGAATCATTCATCGGAGATTAAGAATGAATCATTTAAATCGTTGGCTGCAAAATCGTTTGCGCCAAGCTATCTCAGTGTGTCTAATTGCCCTTACCTTTTTAGTCATTCCTGCCTTTGGTTATACACAATCTATCGCAGCACAGGCTAAGGTTCTGTTTGATGATGGGTCTTCTCAACCTGTAACCACAGAAACGGTAAAACGCATTCAAGATAAAGCGGAAGACTTAGGCGATGCTCCTAATCGTCGGATTGGCGATACGGGCTTGAAAAATATTAGAGAATTGCCAGAGAATATTCCTGAAACCATTCAAAAAAATGTCGATCGGATTAAAAATACTCCTAACCGTCCGATGAAAAACGACAACGTTCAAGAAGCGATTGAAGATGCCGATCGGGCATTAGACAAATACGCTTTCTAAGCAACCTAGAAATAGGGTCTAGTCGTTTCAATTTTCTATTCACCAATCTTGTTGATTAGACAAGGGGCATAGTTAAACTATGCCCTTTTTCGATTTTGAGGACTTGCACCCAAGCTTTGTGACTGACAAAACCGCTGTAAAGTCTCATGCTGTGTGAGCGACTCTCCTTATGCGAGTTAAGCCGGAGCGTTCTATGGGTTAACTCACAGATCAATCTCTAGGTTAATAGTCAAACGTTTATTAAACTTCCTAAAATAAATTCTGGACGGGTTTTAGATTCCTCGATGCCTAGGCGTCCTAAAACCCCTAGACAATCTCATATAGGTCAAAGGGATGGAATGGTTGAGATCGTGGATGGTAATTGGTGGGGTAACGCTGCTCGTTGCGCTGGCCAGTAACTTATTTCGACCCAAGGATGTAAAATGGTTCCGGCGGTTGCAACGCCCCGATTGGCTGACGTTTGAGTGGGCGATTCCCGTGATTTGGACGGTTGTGTTTATTTGCGGCGCGTGGTCGGCTTATATAATTTGGGAGAACGATCCAGGAACGACGCGCACCTGGCTATTGATGGGATTTTATTTATTAGTCGAGATTGCGATTATTTCTTACACGCCCGCCATGTTCCGGACGCGATCGCTTAAAGTGGGTACCATTATTGGCGCAACCGGGACTCTGTTGGGGGCAATCTTGGCTTTAACGATTCTACCGATTTCCGGCTGGGCTGCGGCGTTACTACTCCCCTATCTGATTTGGAGTCCCATCGGAACCTTTACCACCTGGCAAATGATGCAGCTTAACCCGGCGGATGCTTAGTAACGCAAGCCTGTATAGGTGGTAATCGTGAGAATTAACAGCACGATAGTCCACAACCAACTGGGGATATCTTCAAGCACGATAAATACGGCAGTCAGTGCCATTCCTAGCAAGCCTAGTACATAGGCGAGTGCAAACGTGGCAATGGAAAAGATAATAATTGCGATAATCTCTAACATTGGTCTGCCTCTAGTGAATCTATCATTTCAATAGGAATCTGCTGTAATTCTATTGTAGGCGCTTCTACAGAGCGGCAGAAAACGCGAGCTTACTGCATTTTCAGGCAAGCTACGATACACTAAGGGCGACACCTCACCGACGTAAAATGAGATGGAAGCTCTAGAGCATTTTCTTCCCCAAGTTTGGTTTGTCATTCTCGCGCTTTTTTTGTTTCTCTACGTGATGTTAGATGGCTTTGATTTGGGAGTCGGTATCCTCTCCCTCACGTCATCGGATGAAGAACGTCGGGGGCTTTTAATGACCAGTTTAAGTAATATTTGGGATGCTAACGAAACCTGGCTAGTTTTAATGGGAGGTGCTTTATTTGGCGCATTTCCCCTTGCCTATGGAACGATTCTCAATGCCCTCTATATTCCCATTTTTATTATGATTTTTGGGTTTATTTTTCGGGCAGTTGCCTTTGAATTTCGCGAACATTCTCAGCGAAAATTGGTGTGGAATTTTGCGTTTGGTACTGGAAGTTTTTTAGCCTCTCTCGGTCAAGGATTTGCTTTAGGAGCAGTGTTGAAAGGAATTCAAGTCGATGAAGCGGGTCATTTTACCGGGGGAGTTTGGGATTGGTTAAGTTGGCAATCGGTACTAGTGGCTTTAACCTTAATTCAAGGGTATGTTTTAATTGGCTCAACCTATTTAATACTCAAAACTCAAGGCGAACTCCAAAAGACTCACTACCAGACAGCAAAAATCGCGGCTTGGACAACCTTAGTCGGGGCAATTTTAATTACCATCTCTACGCCTATTATCTATGAAAATGCTCGGAATCGCTTGTTTCAAGAGCCGCTGGTGTATATCTTTGCCTTAATTCCTGTGGTCGGTATTTTCTTGATTTGGCAATTATTAGGAAGCCTAAGCAAAGGGCAAGAAAATAGACCGTTTATCTGGACAATTCTGATTTTCCTATTAACCTTTATTGGGTTGGCTTTGGTTGTTTTTCCCTATATTATTCCCCCCAGTATTACTATTTATCAAGCTGCGGCTTCCTTAAGTGCTTTAGTGTTCATGCTGGTGTTTATTGGTGTTTTAATCCCCATTATGCTGTTTTACAATATCTACCAGTACATTGTCTTTCGGGGCAAAGTTACTGGGGATAGCTATGGAGAACCGGTGAAAAAACCCTCTTAAATTCCCTTGAGTCGCGTAGGTTGGGTTGAGGCACGAAACCCAACACCACCCTTAAATTTCATCTGGATTGAGAACAATTTGATATGCTGCATAGTTTTATCCCGCCAGAACGCTTTTTTCCCTACCTGACTTGGACGGATATTCAGGAGATGCCCGATAAGGCGAATACGGTGATTATTCAGCCTGTAGGGGCGGTGGAACAGCATGGTCCCCATTTACCCATTATTGTGGATAGCGCGATCGCAGTCGGCGTCATTGGTAAGGCGCTAGCCAAACTCGATTCGCAGATTCCCGCCTATGCCTTAGCTCCCTTGTATTATGGCAAGTCGAACGAGCATTGGCATTTTCCCGGTACGATTACTCTCAGCGCCCAAACCCTGATGGCGGTTCTAACCGAGGTGGCGGAAAGTATTTATCGGGCAGGGTTCCGCAAGCTGGTGTTGATGAATGCCCACGGGGGACAACCGCAAGTGATGGAAATTGTGGCGCGAGACTTGCACGTTAAATACCCCGATTTTACGATCTTCCCTTTATTTACCTGGCGGGTGCCGCACATTGCTAGGGAGTTGTTGTCCCCCCAAGAATTGGAACAGGGAATTCATGCAGGCGATGCAGAAACCAGCGTTTTGCTCTCGTTGTTACCGGAACAGGTGAAAATGGATCGGGCGGTGGCGGAATATCCCCCAGAACTTCCACCGGATACGTTATTAAGCCTAGAGGGAAAGTTACCCTTTGCTTGGGTAACGCGCGATATTACCAAAAGTGGGGTGGTTGGCGATGCGACTGGGGCCACGCGGGAAAAGGGCGATCGCTTGTTAGAATCAGTTTCAGATGGTTGGGTAAAAGCTATCCAAGATATTTACCAGTTTCGTCAGCCTGCGGTTTAGCTTGGGACTCTCGCGTTATGTTATTACATTTGAGTAGTTGGCCAGAGGTTGAGGCCTATTTAGGGCGATCGCCTGGAATTATTATCCCGATTGGATCGACCGAACAGCATGGCCCTACGGGGTTAATTGGGACGGATGCGATTTGTGCAGAAGCGATCGCAAAAGGGGTTGGCGAGGCGGTAAACGCGATGATTGGCCCGACGATCAATGTGGGCATGGCCCTGCACCATACGCGTTTCCCCGGTACAATCAGCCTGCGACCGAGTACCCTAATTGCCGTCATTCAAGACTCTCTCACCTGTTTGGTACAGGCAGGGTTTACCAAGTTCTTTTTTATTAACGGTCATGGCGGCAATGTGGCAACCCTCAAAGCTGCTTTTGCAGAGACTTATTACCATCTCGAAGGGTTACGTTTACCTCAAGCGGATCGGGTGCAATGTCGGGTGGCAAACTGGTATATGTGTAGCGGGGTGTATCAGTTAGCCAAGGAGTTATACGGTAATCAAGAAGGTTCTCATGCAACGCCGAGTGAGGTGGCGCTGACTCAGTATGTCTATCCAGAAGCAATTAAACAAGGGGAACTGGCTTCTGAGGTGAATTCGGGTCACGGAATTTTTGGTTCTACCGATTTTCGCCGCCGCTATCCCGATGGCAGAATGGGTTCTAATCCAGCTTTGGCGACTCCCGAACACGGTCAACGGTTCTATGAGTTGGCGGTGAAAGAGTTGAGTAGTAGTTATTTGGAGTTTTTAGCCCAGGAATGAGATTTAATGGCAGTATTTGTTATTGCTGTTGGGTCTAGCCTGGTCTTTACCTTGTCTGAGGGTACCTAAAAGGGTGGAAATCACGACGCATCGGCGTGCTTTTCCAGTCCTTGGAGAATAAAGGGTAATCTGTCC
>JAAHGE010000250.1 GCA_010672635.1 Desertifilum sp. SIO1I2
TGGGATATCCTTCGCTAACGGCCCGATGTGCCGCTTTTAAATGTTGCCTAAGATAGAGAATGCGATCGCTATCCATCACTTCTCCATCCACTAGTCGATCTTGCGTCGCGCAACCATTTTCGGTAACAATAATTGGTAAATCGGGGCGTCCCAGGGTTTCGCTAACATGGCGAATTCCCCAATACAGGCATTCTGGGATAATATTCAGCCAAGGCATATTTAAGCGGGGATAGCCGGGAGGTAAGGGGAGAAATTCGTAACCCTCGGCATTATCGGCCGCCCGCGTATAGACTCCAGAGTAGATATTAAAGCCTAACCAATCTAGCGGTTGATGAATCGTTTCTAAGTCTCCCGGTTGGATATCCGGAACTTGGGAACCCAATTTTTCGAGTAAAGCGGGACTGTAGTTCCCCGTTAAGGCGGGAAAAATCACGCCGCCATTGGTTCCGTAGGTATGGAAGGCTTTCTTCGTCGCTTCAATGTCCCCAGGGGTTTCAATCAGGGGAACGGTGACAGAAATATTATCGACCAAACCCACCGTACAGGGAACTGGGGAGGCGGCGCGAATAGCCTGACAGCCTAAACCATGTGCCAGTAAAGCATGGTGGGAGGTCTGCCAAACCTCTTTTACTGTTTTAACGCGAGTTCCGGGGGCGTGGGGCGGGTCTTCCTCTACGCTATAGCCCATGTGGGTGAAGCAGAAAATCTCGTTAAGGGTCGTCCATTGGGAAATGCGATCGCCCAAACGACTGACCACCGCTGTAACATAGTCTGCATAATCTTGGGCGATTTCCCGACTGCGCCAAGACCCATACAAGTCCTCTAAGGCTTGGGGACTGTCCCAATGAAATAAGGTGGCGTAGGGGGTAATTCCCGCCTCCTGCAAGCGGTCTAGCAGGCGCTTATAAAAGTCTATTCCCGCTTCATTCACTTGTCCCCGACCGTCTGGAATGATGCGCGGCCAAGCAATGCTGAAACGATAATTTTTAATCCCTAGCTGCACCATTAACTCGATATCTGACTCGTAGCGGTGGTAATGGTCGCAAGCGGTCATTCCGGTATCGCCATTGAGGACTTTACCCGGAGTGGCGCTAAAGGTATCCCAAACGCTGGGTTTTCTCCCGTCTTCCGTAGCCGCCCCTTCAATTTGATAGGCCGCAGTTGCAGCCCCCCAGAGGAACTCGTCGGGAAATTGATAACTTGACATAATTTCGATTCAGAATTTGTTGCGAATTGTGACTGCTGTATCCGTTATTTTACGGAGGGTGCAAGGGCAAATTTGAAACTTTTGTAGGGAAGGCGCGATTTGGCTCAAGTGTAGCTATTCTATAAAACAGGGCTAATAGTTCGCTCTCTACAGGAGTTGCGGTTATCATTGACGATCGCATCTTGCTGAAGCTAGGCTACGGAGTCTGAGGTAAACTCATCTCCGGGAGAGGTTGGGCTGACAGGGATGGCGGACATTTACATCACCATACGAAACCAGGATAATCATGCGTTAACATCAATTGATGGCGTTGCTTTTGCGATTTTAATCCGTCAGAATGGGAACGCGATCGCCCAAGAGGACGTTGAATTAATTCATGCCGATGCGAATTTCGATAGTCTGCCTGTCGGTCAGTACAGCGTAACGGTTAAGCATCATCAAGTTGAACCCCCAGAAGCAACCTATGACCTCACGATTGAGCATGAGGATGAAGTAATTTTACTCATCTTTTTTTACCTAGAGCCAGAACGGGTTTTGCTGCGGATACAAGCTGATGTAGAAAAGAGATTGTAACGATGGATATCAAGGGTACTCCTCACCACTCGATTAAACTATTTCGCTATCGAGTCCATTGTTTGGCTAAGGAGCTTTGGAAGGAAAAAGACCCCGTATGTCGGGTTAATTTAACGTTACAACTTGCTGATGCAGTCACTTCTCTTGCCCGGTTAGAAGTGCAAGAAGCCAAAAAATGCCAGCATAGTAGCTTGAGCGCTTCAGATTCTGAATTAAATGAGCTTTAATATTCTTGAGGATCGACTCCAAGCGATCGCAACTGTTCTGCGAGGCGTTGGGCGCGTAATTCAGCATCTTGTAAGCGTTCTTCCGGTGTCAAAAACCGTTCGCCCCGTTCGTCAAACCAGTACAGCCACTCCCGCTTAATTCCTAAATAAGTCCCTTCCGCCCGACCTATTCCTAAGCCAATTTGCGCTAGCCAGACGGGTTCGCCAGAGAGTAATTCATACACCCCATCCACTAACTGATACACCTCTAAGCGAGGCTTGCGGCGGCGGCGCGGATTATAGACTGCATAATATAGCACCCCCAACTCCCCATAGCTCTCCTTTTTGCGGCTATACTCGCCCCGATAAGTTTCCGAAACAACCTCCACAACCAGTTGAGGAATAACCCGTTCTTCCCACAGGACATAACTGAGGCGCAAGTCGGGATCGAAAACCCGTTCTACTCCAAGACTCAAAAAACCATCAGGAATAATCGGCGGTTCGTCTGGGTGGTAA
This sequence comes from Desertifilum sp. SIO1I2, assembly GCA_010672635.1. Classification (GTDB taxonomy): domain Bacteria; phylum Cyanobacteriota; class Cyanobacteriia; order Cyanobacteriales; family Desertifilaceae; genus Desertifilum. The sequence continues at coordinate 2,503 of JAAHGE010000250.1, forward strand.
TAAATTCCCATATCTACCCCAAAGAACCAATCCCAGCGATTAGGCCAAATTAAAGCCAAAATACTTTTGAGCAAACCTGGAATTAAATCTTGTAATTCATTGTCCACAGGAGTATCGTCAGAATCAGGTAAATCTTCTGCTCCCGGCCAGTGCAGCTTTGGATCGTAGCTAAACATAGCAGAATGAATTGCAACTCATTTCAATTTTAATGATATTTTTCCCAACGGTCAGCTTTTGCTCATGAATTCTCCCCTGCATCCTCGCAAAATTTTAGTAGATACCGATCCGGGTGGCGATGATATTTTTGCCTTACTCTGGCTGCAAAGTTTAGCCAAACAAGGTTTAGCTGAAATCGTGGCAATTACAACCGTAGATGGGAATGTCCGAGCCAAATATACCTTTAACGCTGCCAGTAAAATCCTATCGGTTTGCGGCTTTCCCGAAGTAGAAATTGGGCGCGGCGTTCCCTTCCACGAACAAGAAGTAGAAGATGCCGCTTATATTCATGGTGCGGATGGTATGGGCAATCTTTCTCCAACCTTACCCGAACCGATTCAACAGTTTGAAACGGCTCGTTATGCCGATGAAATTTTAATTGAAAGACTTAATGAAAATCCCGGAGAAATCACCTTAGTCACCCTAGCACCCCTAACAAACTTAGCCGCAGCCGAACGCAAACAGCCGGGAATTCTCAAACAAGCCAAAGAAATTGTGATGATGGCAGGGGCTTTTAATTGTCCCGGAAATGTAACGCCCCATGCAGAGTTTAATATTGCCTATAATCCGGAAGCGGCTAGCGTTGTTTTTAACTCGCGCCAGGATCTCATTGTGCTGTCAATGGATGTCACCAGTCAGCTCATTTTTACAGAGTTAATGGCGCTGGATGTTTATCAAACCCAACCTGAAAATTCAATTGCAAAATTTATCTTCTCCCTAACTCAATTTATGAAAAAAACTGCAATGGCTTATAAAGAAACGCAAGGTCAAAAAGGCTTTGTCGTTCACGATGCTGTCACTTTAGCCTATTTGTTCTATCCCGAAACCTTGCTACTCCGTCGCGCTCAAGTCAGCGTAGAAACGCAAGGACAATATACCAGAGGAAAAACCTTATTAGATAATCGTCATTTGCCTAAAACTCAGCCAAATGCCTTTGTGGCGTTACAAGTCGATGCGGTGAATCTATTGGCAGTCTTAGCTGAAGATTTAAAGCGGTTATTGAGTTAATCGGATACGTTGAGTTGAGTCTTGCGAAACCTAACAGAAGCTAGGATTGTGTTGGGTTTCGTACCTCAACCTAACCTACACGACTCTAGAGAGGGGGCTATTTGCTCTACGGCGACCCGAATTAAAAGCCCCCCTAATGTGTCAGGTTCAGGGGGGCTTTTTAGGGCGAATTAATTCACTTTTACAGAGCCGCCATTACTGCTTTAGCGGCTGCTAAAGTCTTTTCGATATCTTCCTCAGAGTGAGCGATGGAGGTAAACCCGGCTTCAAACTGAGAAGGCGCTAAATAGACGCCATGTTCTAACATCCCGCGATGGAAGCGCCCAAACTTCGCCAAGTCCGACTTCTTCGCATCTTCGTAGCTGTGAACCGGCCCTTTGGTGAAGAAGAAACCAAACATGCCGCTAATATGACCGCCGCAAGCTTCATGACCCGTTTCGCTAGCAATGGCGAGCAGACCTTCAATGAGCTTTTTGGTCATTTTATCGAGATATTCGTAAGTCCCTGACTTTTGCAGCAGTTCTAGGGTCTTAATTCCGGCAGTCATGGCAAGAGGGTTCCCCGATAAGGTTCCGGCCTGGTACATTGGCCCGGCGGGTGCCACCAAAGACATGATATCTTTGCGACCGCCATAAGCGCCTACGGGTAAACCGCCGCCAATCACTTTACCCAAGGTGGTGAGGTCTGGAGTAATGCCAAAGCGTTCTTGTGCCCCACCGTAAGCGATGCGGAAGCCAGTCATGACTTCATCAAAAACGAGTAGGGCTTCATTTTCTTGGGTAATCAGGCGCAGACCTTCTAAAAAGCCAGCATCCGGGGGGATAAAGCCAGAGTTGCCTACAACGGGTTCTAGGATGACTCCGGCGATTTGGTCGGGATGTTCGGCAAACAGAGTTTTAACGGCTTCTAGGTCGTTGTAGGGGGCGGTGAGGGTGTTAGTGGTGGTGGATTTGGGAACGCCGGGGGAGTCGGGTAGGCCGAGGGTGGCAACGCCGGAACCGGCTTTCACCAAGAACATGTCGGCGTGACCGTGATAGCAGCCTTCAAACTTGATGATTTTGTCCCGTCCGGTGAACGCCCGCATTAATCGGAGGACGGACATACAGGCTTCGGTTCCGGAGTTGACAAAGCGTACCATTTCAATGCTGGGTACGGCGTCAATCACCATTTGGGCTAGCACGTTTTCAAGGGGCGAGGGGGCCCCGAAGCTGGTGCCTTTATCTAAGGCGCTGTGCAATGCCGCAATTACGTCAGGATGGGCGTGTCCGCAAATGGCGGGACCCCAACTGCCTACGTAGTCGATGTATTGGTTGCCATCCACGTCCCAGATGTAAGCGCCTTGAACGCGGTCGAAGACAATGGGTTTGCCTCCAACGGATTTAAAGGCTCGGACAGGCGAACTGACGCCACCGGGCATGAGTTTCTGGGCTGCGGCAAAAATTTCTTCAGATTTGGCAGTATTAAAGGTCGTGGCAATCAAGGTTCTCTCCTTGTTGTTAAAATATCTAGACTTTTAGGAGGCAGGATGCTGAAGTTTAAGGAATTCAATAAAGGTGAGAGTACCACCAAATTCAACACGATTAGAAGATCTGCCTCCTAGGAAATGCTCGGTAAAATAATGAGAACTGAAACTTCATGCGGGTCGTCTCTTTGAGAAGCCAGCAATGATACTCTAATCACAGTAGCCTAAAACGTATTCCTTCTTACACTCATGTCTTCCCCGCTTTCTGCGAATTTCTTGCAAGCGATCCCCGTTGACCAAATTCGTTACAACGAACAGGGGTTGGTGCCTGCCATTGTCCAAGATTATCTTGATGGGACGGTGTTGATGATGGCTTGGATGAATGCCGAATCTTTGCAAAAGACGCTGGAAACGGGTCAAACTTGGTTCTGGAGTCGATCGCGATCGCAATTTTGGCATAAGGGCGAAACCTCTGGTCATTTGCAGCATGTCCGCAGCATCCGCTACGACTGCGATAGCGATGCCTTGCTGATTGGGGTGGAGCAAATTGGCGATATTGCTTGCCATACTGGGGAACGCAGTTGTTTTCACCAAGTCGATGGAACGGTGAATGCGCCGCCGGCCGATACCTTATCCCAGGTGTTCGAGGTGATTTGCGATCGCCGCGACAATCCCACCCTAGAATCCTACACCTGCAAGCTGTTAGCGGGAGGAGATAATAAGATTCTTAAAAAAATTGGTGAAGAAGCCGCTGAAGTGGTAATGGCCTGTAAGGATGATGACCCAGATGCGATCGCCTCAGAAGTCGCCGATCTGCTCTACCATACCCTAGTGGCGATCGCGCATCACAACGTCGATTTGCGATCGGTCTATCGCAAGCTCCAAGAACGCCGCTAACTCAAGCAAAACCCCTGCTTGACAACAGGGGTTACACCGTTGAGACCTTGAGATGAAGGCAACTTAAGAAGCTAGGGCGACCTCTACCATTTCCTGCAATTCGCCTTTTTGATAGAGTTCGATCAGAATATCGGAACCCCCAACAAACTCCCCGTTAATATACACTTGGGGAATCGTCGGCCAATTAGAATATTCCTTAATCCCTTGGCGGATTTCAGGATCGTCTAATACATTAACCGTGTCAAACGGTACGCCCAAAGTATTGAGGATTTGCACCACATTATTGGAGAATCCGCATTGGGGCATTAATTTAGTACCCTTCATAAACACCAAAATTTTATTTTGGTTAACGAGACTATCAATTCTCTCTTGAACTTCTGGAGTCATAGGGCTAACAGCGAACTTTCTTTGCAATGGGTTAATGGTTGATTCTAGCTTAAACCGTTTGGCGGGCGGATTCCCACTCAGTTGGCGTGTACGTATTCAGCGCCAGTGCATGAATGGCTTCGCTGGACATGGCCTCTTTTAGCGATTGATAAACCAGTTGGTGTTGCTGTACGCGTCGTTTTCCTTCAAACGCCGATGAAACCACCGTTGCTTGATAATGATCGCCGCCTCCCGTTAAGTCCTGGACTTGGACATAGGCATCGGGCAACCCAGCCTTAATCATTGATTCGACCTGCACCGGGCTAATCATGAAATTCCCCTCTCAATGGCTGCATTCTTTATTTTAGCGCTTTAGCCGCAATCCCTTAGCCTGTCTTCGCTTGCGGGAGACCAAAACTAATTAGACGAGGTAGATTGACCGCGAGGTCTCGGATAAGCAAGCCGGACAAACCCTAACTCAAATAGCTGCTGATAAGCTTTTGTCCCTAACTCCCGCGTGGGGTTTTGACTGCGGATAATTTGCACTAAA
>JAAHGE010000251.1 GCA_010672635.1 Desertifilum sp. SIO1I2
CCGAGGCAGACCGCCTGACCGCGCGCGGCATCGAGGTGGGCCACATCTTCTATTTCGGCACCAAGTATTCCGCGCCCCCGTTGCCCGTCAGATCCAAACCGCAAGCCCTGAAGCGGCGATCTATGGATTAGCCAACCGGACTCAATCGGCCGATGTCACCTATAACAACTTTGGGGAAACGGTACGGGAATTGTTTCGAGCAGGCACCCCGATTCTGGGTATTTGTGCAGCCGGAATTTTGATTCGCACCCTTGCCCCCCTGCTGACCAATAAATGGCAGGAACCCCCGGTACTGGCGATCGCGGAAGATGGTAGCGCCGTTGTGCCATTATTGGGTGGATTGCAGGGCGTGAATCATTTGGCCCGTAAAATTGCGGCCGTTCTGCATGGATCTGCTGCAATTACCACAACGGGCGAGATCCGATTTCAAACCGCCCTGTTATCGCCACCACCGGGATACCACCTCGTGAATCCCGACGATGCTAAGACCTTTATTTCAAATCTGCTAGCAGGAGCAACCGTCAAATCGATCGGCACAGCCCCCTGGTTAGAAAAGAGTCATTTACCGATTTCAGCATCCGGAAAACTCACCATTCAAATTCTGCAAAAGGATAGCTCAGACCCCAAACCAACACCCAGTATTGATTGTCTAGTGTATGAGTTTAATCCAGAGGTTATTCCCTCTGGGACTCTCAACGCCCCACCCGGAAAACTGGCGATTGTCGGCACAGGTCCCGGTTCCTCTGCCTGGATATCTCCCGAAGTGCGATCGGTTCTGCTCTCTGCAACGGATTGGGTGGGTTATCAAACCTACCTGGATCTGGCAGAACCCTGGCGACAACCTCACACCATCCGGCACGAATCCGATAATCGCGCTGAACTCGATCGCGCCCGTGCTGCTTTAGATTTAGCAGCAACCGGACGAACGGTGGCGATCGTGTCATCGGGCGATCCAGGTATTTATGCAATGGCAGCCGCTGTCTTTGAAGTGCTGGAGCAAGATGCAAACCCTGCATGGGAATCCATTGAAATCCAGGTCTGTCCTGGTATTTCAGCCATGCAAGCTGCTGCTGCTCAGGTGGGCGCACCGCTAGGTCATGATTTTTGTACCATTTCTCTGTCGGATATTCTCAAACCCTGGGAGGCGATCGCCCAACGGATTGCGGCCGCCGCCCAAGCAGATTTTGCGATCGCGTTCTACAATCCTGTTTCAAAACAGCGCATCTGGCAGCTTGAAAAAGCAAAAGAGATTTTGTTGCAGTGGCGATCGCCCCAAACGCCCGTCGTGTTAGCCCGTAATTTGGGTAGATCCGGACAAACGGTGAGAGTTAAATTGCTGGGGCAGTTGGCGGTTGCAGATGCCGATATGCGGACGGTGATTTTGATCGGTTCTAGTAAAACTCGGATGGTACAGCAGCGCCAGGGAAAACAATGGGTTTATACTCCACGGCACTATTCGGGTGATTCGCCCTGCTCTGGTTGAAACATTGCCCCAGTTGTTGGGCTAAGGTTTGGACGTGGGGGGGTTTGAGCAAAGAAAGGTGATTGCCTGGAACCGGAATCACTTGGATATGAGGAGCGAATGCACCCCAGCCTAAAGTCGGATCGCGTCCAATCGCCTCGGACTGCTCGATGGCCTTAAAAAGGGTGAGGCGACTCGCGTAGCGATCCTTTCGGGAATCGCTATAAGGTTGCGGCTGATATTGATAAGCGGCTTGAGCGTTCGCATAGACAATGGGTAAGAGCGATCGCACTGCCGACTCATCCATCAGTTGCAAGCGCGACTCTTGGGGAATGGAGCGCATAATTGCCGACCATTGCCACCGCGACAGCCACGGGAGACGTTGAGTCACCAGCGCGGCATAATCTCGCAAAAAGGGTAAGGTAGACCACAGGGCGGTTCCTAACAGGAATTTGAGACTTTGAGAACGCGTGGGATGATGCGTTGGGGCGGGGGTATCGAGAATGGCCAGAAGAGCAATTTCTTGTCCGGCTTGGGTGAGTTGTTGTGCCATTTCAAAGGCAACCAATCCCCCAAAAGACCAACCGCCTAGGTAATAGGGGCCATTGGGTTGAACTGTTTGAATGGCTTGAATATAGCAAGAGGCGATCGCTTCAATTCGATTCAACGGCTTAGATTTGCCATCTAATCCCAACGCCTGAAGCCCGTAGAAACTGCGATTCGCGTTAGCGCCGCCATGCTGTAGGCTATAGCGATTTCCGTAGGGATCGCTCTTTTCGAGATGATAGGCCAATTCTAGATAGGGAAACACAACCCCAAACATGGGATGCACGCAGAAGAACGGCGGCTGGCTACCTCCCAGCGTCAGGGGAACCAGGGGCGATGGTAATTCCTGAGCGGCTAGCGTCGGTAGGGGAGAGGGAGCTGGAGATGGGCGTTGGCGACGGTATGCCGAGCGCTCTAGCCGTACCAGAGGCGGCGCGTTTGAGGCAGGAACGCCAGATTGCAGGACTTCTAAGATGGGCGCAAGTTGGGCAATGGTGGGGGACTCAAACACCTGCTTTAACGGCAATTCTAGCCCCAAGGCATCGCGAATCCGGGAGGTCATTTGGGTGGCTAACAGGGAATGTCCGCCCAACTCAAAAAAGTTATCCTGCACGCCGATCGGCTGAATCTGCAATAAGTCTTCCCAAATCTCAATTAAGGTGGCTGCCATTAGGGTTAAGGGGAGATTGGGGGGGGGAGAAGGGTTGAGTATGCGTCGAGATTGTTGGGCAACCCGGCTGCGATCCACTTTACCGCTAGCTGCGAGCGGCAAGGCTTCCAGCGGTACGAAGACTGAGGGTATCATATATTCGGGCAAGCTCTGCCGCAAATCTTGCCGCAATTGGGGAATGAGTTGGCGGGCAAAGTTGGATTGCAGCGGGTTGTTGGTGTAGGGTGCAGCCGATGAATCTAACGGCAAGCGAGCAAACCCATTCACGTCTTCCCGAATGAAGATCGCATCATAATCTCCGGTTTCGGTTTGGCTAGACCAAGTAAGCTCTACGGTATAGGGTAATTGCGTTTCAAGATCCCACCAATCTTGCGGATCGAGGCTTTCTGCAAGTATTGCTGGCAACTTTTCGCGCATTCGTCCAACAGTTTTGGGAGATTCGCGATTCTGTAACCAGTTTGCAGTTGCGATCGCCTCCACGACTCGACGATTTTTGATCTTTGTAATGATATAAACTTTGGGTTGGGCTGCAATCAGATATTGGTGTACGCTCTGAACTGAAATCGGGCTGTGTTGCCAGTCATGAGGGGATGCTGACAGGAGCGGTTTTGACTTCAGGTACAGTAAAACGTTATAGCGAAACTGGGTCATTTCATTGCAACTGCGTCCCCGCGATAGGCGAATTTGCACCTGTTGCACTTGGGGAAACCGATCCGGTAAAGTTTGGAAAAACGCAGGCGCGATCGCCAATTCGGGTTCTTCAAATTGCGCTTGCTGCACCTGTTGCTGAAGGATGTGCCATTGCGTTCCCGCCTCAGCTTGAGAGAATTGCACCCAAGCATGGAAAGCGCTTAGTAAGGGTAAACTTCGCACATCGCCGATAAACATGACTCCATCGGTTGCGACAGCTTGCAGCGCGGCTGCCAACACTTGCAGGAGATAGGCTTCGCTGGGGAAATATTGGACGATGGAGTTTAAAATCACGACATCAAACGAGTTAAGATCGATTCCCTCTAGATCGGTTGCCATGCGGTGCAGCAGTTGAACTTGGGGTAAATTTGTTAACTGGGTTTGAATGGTCTCTAAAGAAACCATTGAGAAATCTGTGGCGACATAGGTTTGGCAGTGGGGGGCAATTTGAAACAGTAATAACCCCGTACCGCAACCGATTTCTAAGACGCGCTTGGGTTTGAGGGCGAGAATTTGTTGAACGCGATCGCTCGCCCATTCTTGCATCTCTTCTAGAGGGATGGGAACTCCTGTGTAGCTGCTATTCCAACCCGCGATGTTGAAGAGAGGGTGGGGGGAGGGGGAGGTGGGGAGTTGGTAAGTTTCGTTATAAAGGGTTTGCCAGCGTTGGATGTGTTGGGTTTCCAGCGCCTGGATGACGTTTTTTTGCAAATGGGTATTGTTAAGGCTGAAATAAGCAAACAAACGCGTCTCATCGCTCTTGATAACAACCGCATCTTGAATCGCGGGGTGGCGTTGTAGAGTGGCTTCAATTTCGCCCAATTCTACCCGAAATCCTCGCATCTTGATTTGGCGATCGCCACGTCCCAAAAACTCAATTGTGCCATCGCTCCTGAACTGAGCGCGATCGCCGGTTTGGTAAAATACAGTATCCTCAATTTGAATAAACCGTTCTGCGGTTAATTCTGGCCGGTTGAGATAGCCCCTAGCCACCCCAACGCCCCCAATATAAATTTCGCCGGGAATCCCCACCGGGACAGGATTCAGGCTAGCATCAAGCAGGCGAACCTCCACATTTAGAATCGGAGAACCGATCGTTAGCGGGCGATCTCCCGGATGGAGTTGCGCCACCGTTGCCCAAATTGTAGCTTCAGTAGGGCCGTAAGCATTGAAAAATCGACGATTTGTCGCCCAACGATCCACAACCTGACTCGAACAAACCTCTCCCCCGGTAATTAATACCTGAAGGCTGGGAAGCGTCGCCGCCGGGAGTACCGCCAGTACCGCCGGAGTCAGCAAAGCATGGGTAATCGCATTTTCTGCTAAAAACTCAATCAGCGCCATCCCCGGTAATTGAGCAGCCTGGGGTGGAACATATAACGTCCCCCCACAACCCAAAGCCAGAGCAATTTCAAACACAGACGCATCAAAACTCAGGGAACTGAATTGCAAAATCCGACTATGACTGCAAGGGTGAAACAGGCGCTTTTGCGCTTCAACGGTATTGCACAACCCCTGATGAGACAGCAGCACCCCTTTAGGCATCCCCGTAGAACCGGAAGTATAAATAACATAGGCAAGACAATCCGGCGTGACAGCAATATCAACCTCTAATTCTTCTAGAGATTCAAAGTCAACGCGATCCAAACAAACAATCTCGCAACCTCCCCCCCTCTCCCCTTCTCTAAGTGTTGAGTGGGAAGATAGCGCTGTATCATCCTTCCATCTTCCCGTCAGCCAAGACTGAGTTAATATCAACGAAACCTGGGTATCGGCTAACATGAACTGCAATCGCTCGTTAGGATAGTTAGGATCGAGGGGAACGTAAGCGCCACCTGCTTTGAGAATGGCTAAAATTCCAATCAGCATATCAGCGGAACGCTCGACATATAGCCCAACGAGCGTACCGAGTTGAACCCCTTTTTGGTGTAAGATGCGGGCGAGGTGGTTGGCTCGTTGATTGAGTTGTTGATAAGTTAGCTTTTCCTGGGGGGTAACGATCGCGATCGCTTGGGGTGCTAATTTAACTTGCGCCTCAAACTGATGATGGAAGCAACGGTTATCTAATTCTAGGGTTGCGGTTTGTCTCCATTGGTGAATCTGCCGATCTTCTGCGGGGGTTAGTAGGGGCAAGTCGGATAAGCGAGTATCGCAATTGGCGACAATACCTTCTAATAGGGTTTGAAAATGTCCGACAAGGCGAGCAATGCGATTCCCGAAAGGATTCCTGCGCGAATCGCGATCGAATAAGTCTGTACGATAGGAAATAAAACCGCTTAACCCTTCTTGAGATTGCCACAAACTCCGCAAGCCATGCGAGGGTTCCCACAAATGCACCTCTAGATCGAAGCGAGTGGTTCCCGATTCTAAGGGTACGGGTTCTAGGGTTAAACCGGGGAGTTGCAAAGGTTGCATGGGGGCATTTTGCAATGCAAAGGCAATCTGAAACAGGGGGTTGCGACTTGGATCGCGTTCGGGATCGAGTTCCTCCACTAATTTTTCAAAGGGTAAGTCTTGATGTTCGTAAGCTTTCAGGGTGACATCGCGCACCCGTGCTAAAAGTTCTCGAAACGAAGGATTTCCCGATAGATCCGATCGCATCACTAAACTATTGACAAAAAAGCCGATTAATCCTTCTAGTTCGCTGCGATGGCGGTTGGCGATCGGAGTTCCGACTGCAATATCTTCCTGTCCGCTATAACGATATAACAGGGTTTGAAAGGCTGCCAACAGCGTCATAAACAGGGAAACCCCGGCTTGTTGGCTGAGGTGGGTTAAGGCTTGAGTGAGTTTTGGGGAAAGCGACAGGGGATAGGTTGCGCCTCGGTAAGTGGGTGTTGTTGGGTGGGGGCAATTCCGGCGGGAATCGCTCTCGAACTCAAATTGGGGTAAATTATGGAGTTGTTTGCGCCAGTAGGCTAACTGCTTTTCGAGAACTTCCCCTTGCAACCATTGGCGCTGCCAATTGGCAAAATCTGGATATTGAATGGGTAGGGGGGGTAAGATCGGCGATCGCCCTTCCACCAAAGCAGTATAGAAAATTCCCAATTCCCGAACCAAGACGCCCAACGACCAACCATCGGCGACGATATGATGCAGGGCGATCGCTAAAATGGCTTCCGTTGTCTCAACTTGCAATAACGTCACTCGCAATAGGCGATCGCACTTGAGGTTAAACGGGCGTTGCACTTCGGTTGTCACCAGTTGTCGATAAGCGCGATCGTCGCTATCTGGGGGTAATTGAACGACTGATAATTCAAAATTAGCATTTGGCTCTACTACCTGAACGGGTTGCCCTTCTAGGAGGGTAAAGCGGGTACGCAGCGCTGCATGACGGCGAATAATTTCTTGAAACGATCGCTCTAATGCCCCAATGTTGAGGTTTCCCCGCAAGCGAATTGCCGCAGAGATATTGTAAAACGGATTGCCTGGGCTGAGTTGGTCTAAGAACCATAATCGCTGTTGAGCGAAGGATAGGGGGGAAGAAGGGGAGGTGGGGGGATGGGGGGAAGCGCTACAAACGGAAATCTTTTCGACAGCGAAGGCGCTACCGATCGCGCCTAACTTAGCCTTTCCGGCGGTGTATTATGCCTTTTTGGGGAAAGAACGCGGCCCCAAAGCTGGTGCGCTA
>JAAHGE010000252.1 GCA_010672635.1 Desertifilum sp. SIO1I2
CCACTTCTGTCCAAATCCCCGTTTGCAGCGTGTCAAATAACTCTGGTAGCGCCAACACCTCTTTACCCGGTTCCGCCTTTAATTCCATATCCCGCAAGCGAGAAAGGCGAACCGGACTGAGGAGATTTCGCAAAACAATTTGTTGCAACAGGAAAATGCGATCGCCAATCGGATACTCTAACGGGAAGATAATCGGCACCGTTCCCCAATGCCACCAGCGCGACGGGGCCAACTGATTTAAAAGTTGGGGCGTAAACTCAAACGCATCGGCCGCAAACACGTATTGATTTAAAGTTTGCAACGCCTGACGCTGTTTGGCCGCAGAAATCGCTTCAAACGGGAGCCGACCATCGCCTGCAAAGTTGCGACTAAACGATTGTCCTCCCACATACAGCGAAATATTCATCGCGTGTTGAAAATAATAGACAAACACCGCATGAAACATATCGCGCATTTCGCTATAACTCTCGCCAGCTATCGGCGTGCGACGGTTTAACCGCGACCACATCGCCTGAGCATTTTCAAGCTGCCACTCGGAGTAAACCAGCATATTATTGCTCAAGTCGTACCAGTTGGCCGCCGGATCGAGTCCGGCTAAGGTATCCTCATCAGCAGCATAGGCGAGTTCCGGTTCCCCCGAACGTTGAGCTATTTGGCGCAGGTGAGGCAATTCGGCGACCGGGTTGGGTGCGCTAATGGGTTTATAGCCATACTCAATTGCCCAACGATCGTAAGGTCCGACAATCACCGGGAAGTAATCGCCCTGTTCCACCTCTGGCGGGGCCAAATTGACGGGGACGTAATCCATCACCGAAGCAACCATTCCCCGCGTACGAGTCATTTCGAGGTTGTTTAACTCTTCCGGTGCGAGGAGGGTACTGCCATGAAAATTATGCCGCAAACCCAGCGTATGACCGACCTCATGGGCAATCAGATAGCTGAGATACTGATTGACAAACTTGTCCATCTCAGAGGAACTGGGGGGAATGCTATGCAAGAGCGTCATGGCGATCGCCCCCATGCTAAACTGCCGACTAGACTCCATCTTTAAGCACAGTTCCGGCAAGTCCACCCCAGGAAAGGGCCAGCGAACGTCCGACGCTGCGGGCAACTGAGGAATCTGGGTGCCCCGCAAGTACAATTGTTGCAACGTTGAGGTACAGGGATGGCGAGAATCTGAACCAGCAACTTCGGCGTTCGAGGGATTTAAAAACGTGCGATACTCCCCGCGAATAAAGCGCACCACATCGGCATCAATTAAGATATCGGCATCCAGAATTTGACCCGTCAGTGGATTGACTCGCGAAGGCCCCAACCCCAAAAAGCCTGAGTCAAAGGTGGCCGACCAGCGAATCGTGTTATAGCGAATATCCGCCGGATTCCAATCCGCATTATCCGGCATTTGCCTAACTTCAATGGCATTGAGAAAACCTGCCTGTTCAAAGGCGCGGTTCCACATTAAAATCCCTTCCTGAATAGCGTCGCGATATTCCACCGGAACGGTATTTTCAATCCAAAAAACAATCGGTTCCTTGGGGGGAGACAGGGGGGCGTTGGGGTCTTGTTTTTCTAAATGCCAGCGGTTAATGTAGCGGACAAAGGGGTCTCGGCGGCTGTCGTTGCTAAAGTCTTTGTAGGCGGTGACAAAATAGCCGACTCGTTCGTCTGCTAGCCGAGGTCGATAGCCATTGTTGACGGGCAATTCTGAAAAGCTATAGTGAACGGCTAGGTTAAAGGCGCGACTATCGGGCAGGCTGGGTAAGTAAGAGGTTGAAGGATCGCCTGGACTGGTAAAGCGATAAACGGCTTCGAGTTCTATATTCAAAGGAAAGGCGTCAAGGGTTCCTAGACTCGAACTTTCTGGATCGAGAATATAGGGCGCTCCTAAAATAGAGGCTAACGCTGGGGCAATTCCGGGTAAATCTCGCCGGGTTAACACCTCGCCAAAATCAATTAACAGCGTTTTTCGGGTGGGGTGAATGCTTTGAATGGGGATGGAAATTAGGGTTGAGTCGCTAAAGGCACGAGAGAGCGATCGCTCTATCGGATCGCCCGGTCTGGCCCGAAAATTAACATTGGGAACCACGATCTGCACCCGGTTTTGCACGCGCCGAAACTGGACTAAAATATCGCTAATCGGCATCCCCCGAAACAATCCCGCTTCCCCAATTCCCGTAGCTAGCGTCATCACGCACAGGAAATTGCGATTGAGTTGTTCGGGTTTAATTTCGAGGTACAGTTTGCCCGTATTGCGGTGGTGATAGAGGGTAAATAATCCTTCTAACTTCCGGGCATCTTTGACGACTTCGTTGAAGGGTTTAAACTCAGAAGATTCCTCTTCTTCCTTGGCAGATTCTTCTTGAGATTGAGCCACAAGCCCGTTTTCTGGCCCTAATTTTGATTGAACTCCAGAACTGGGAAGCCCTGCCCACACAGGACTACCTATCGCCATCCAAATCGCCGCTAAACTACTACCCAGATAGAGTTTGCGACTCAAAATGCTAGCAAATACCTGATTCATTCAGCGTTCAAACCCCTCAATAACCCCATAAATTGCCCAAATTGCCATTGCTCTCAGGTAGTGGCTAGCCCGAAACGTTCCTGATGCGGTAATCGCTTCTGGCGTGCGGAACTGCAAACCCTGTTCGTAAACTTGGCGAACCACAGATTCAGCCAGTTCAAATGCTTCTGTTTTCATGCCCATCTGCCACATTAAGGCAGCGAGTCCAAAGTTAATCCCCGTCCACACCTCTAGGGGATGGGTTGCGTTGGGATTCTCTGGCGTTCCATCGGGAAGCACCCCATTAGCAGCCCCTAGAAAGGGTTTTAACCCATTCTTTTCTGAATTTTGAGCCAATTGATTAAATTTAACAAAACACGCCTGATAAACCGCGTTGAGCGCCGATTTCGCGCAATCGATTGGGACAATATCCGGTAAATCAAGCAATTGGGCGTAAAATTGACCGCAAAGTTGGTCGCTCATCACTACCTGGGAACCGCTTTCGCTATCGAGTCGATAGTATTCCCCATTCCAGAGCTTTTCTTGATAAATGGGGCGAGATTGGTCTAACCAGGTTTGGTAAGTGGAAATCGGGGTTTGCGGGTCGGGGGTGACAGGTTCAGCAGCATTTGCTTGTAGAATGTTGCCAATGGCGATCGCGCTTTCGAGTGCCGCAATCCACAATCCGCCACAGTAAGCACTAACGCCGCGCAACTTCCAATCATCAAAGGTTTGATCTGGCGCACCTGAATTTTCCGGGATGCCATCCCCATCTCGGTCAAAGGTTTTAAGATACTCTAGGGTCTGAACGACTGCCGGCCAGCAATCTAAGAGAAACTCTAGATCCGTACTGCCCGTTAGCTTAAAATTGCGATAGACCTGCAAGACAAAATCGCAGGGTAAATCCTTCCACTGATTGCAATCTTGATAGCTGGTATAGTTAGTTTTCTCCCACGGATGCTCGTTGGGCGCGCCTAAGTCGTGCGGGGTTGCCCCAACCACCTTGCGGGGAACCGAAACGAGGGGGGTAATCTGGTTAACGCGATCGTAACCAATAATCCGGGGGGTATCATCTTGGTGAGGAATAGCTTTGGCAAAGTCGCGCAATACAGATTTTTCTAACTTCGGCCACAGCATCAACAGCCCAAAAGAACCGTACAGGCGCACGTCTAAACTTTCATACCAGCGATAATCCAAACATTCTAAAACGCCAAAATGACCCACCGGGGCCTCTTCATCGGCTGCCGTCCATAGGGTTCCCCCGCCCGTCAGCAGGTAGAGTTCGTTAAACAGCGCCATCTTAAACCAGTTGGGTAGGTCTTCTCGTTCTAAGATGGGATTTTGCCAAGCTTGGATATTCTCTTTCCAGGTATCTGAATGCTTCAGGGTGGTTCGCACCATCGCCCAAGCATTTTTACCATTGCGTCCAAAAAAGTCGGTATAGCGGCGATAGTAACTGGCGGGTTCGCTGCCAAATTCCGTGATGGGAAAGTCCCAAGCGATGATAAACGGGATTTTTCGGGTTCTTCTCGGTCTAATGGTAAACCGAACGGCGATCGCGCAAGCAATTTGTTCTCCTTTGGCGGCCGGAGTTTCATCTTCCGAGTCGCTTAAAGTCCCATCCGTAGCAAAGGTTTGCCACAATACATCCCCATCCCCTTCCGGGTTCCACCGGGAGTGATAGAACACCTCAACCGATGGGTTGGCTACCGTCGAAATGGCCCATTGTCCTTCGCCTTCGCGGGGAATTTCATGGGTACTCAAGCGACTCATCAAGCAACCGACGCGGAAGTTATTCTCTATCCAGCGGTTAAAATTATCGGTACTTTCACCCCAACGCGGTTGATAGTCGTACACGGGGGAACCATCATCGCGGACTTCAATTTCTGAGGAAGCAGCCCCATTGGTAAACCAGCCTACGGTATTCTGCCACGTCAGCATAATACTCAAGGTAATCGGTTCGTCGGTAGGGTTATGTACCGTCCAGTCAAAAATCCCCACCGGATAGCTGCTTTCTTGATAATTTCCGGGAATAACAGGGGAAAATTGTTCGCAAGTTAGCCAACTTTGAAAGACATTCTCGTAAACATACCAACTGCGGGGATACAGGGCATGATAGCGGCCTGTAGATTGGGTTTCAGTGCTAGCGGGATACCAATGCCAAGCGGCTAAACTGCCATCTGCGGGTTTCTCGGTAGATAAGGCGTAGGTTTGGGTTTTGCCGTCGGCGGTTTCTTCAAACACGCTAAACTGACAGGCGGGCAAATTGCGAAAAATGTGTTCTCCGCCGTCTAAGTGCCAGAGGTTGAAGTCTCCTCGCGAAGAACGACCGATACAACCTGCACCAAAGCCGCCGAGAGGCATTCCATGCCACGGCCCATCATCAAGGTTACTGGCATAGCGAACAGTATACGGCTTTTCCCACCCCAGACCGATAGGGCGACTCCAAGCACAATCCGGAATTTCAGGACGCGAACGTTGAGCAATCATGCGATCGATTTTAAACTACCCCGTTCTTAAGGGTAGAGGTTTCTGTCGCTGTTGCTGAACTGCAATTTCTAATAAAGATGGGGTAAGTCCTGGCGCGACAGGAGGGCGATGCGCCATTTGCCCAACACAAAGGAGAAGACTCGTTCTTTACCCAAGGGAACGGGGAGGGGAAGGGCGGGTAAATGTCCCGCAGGGGCTTGCAAATGGAAGGTCAGATCGCTATAGTCGAGCCAACTGTCGGAGTGACGCCAACCAATGCGATCGCCAAACTGAGTGTAGTTTTCTTCTGTTTCGTGCCAAACTTGTTGTTGCACGCTAAACCCAAAGCGATCGCCGCTAAACTCTAACCATAATCGATCGAGTGTCGTTAAATGATGGATGGAAATGCGGGCAACATCTTCCGGTCGCAACCATCCTTCGAGTTCTCGTTGCGCCCCTTGTAAAATCAGGTATGCTGTTGCGCGATCGGCCGCTTGCCATTGATGGGTGGCCAGTAAGTGTTTTAAATCGGTATAATCTTCATCTTCATCCCTAGCAATCTGGTGACTGGCCAACATTTGTTCCCCCAGGAAACTTGCTAATCTTTCATTTTTCTTAATACATCAAGTCTTTCTTCCTATGAGAAGATGGGAAGAAACTCAGGATTTTTTGCCGGATAGAGTGCAATCTCAGGCAACCTCAATCCTGAAAAATAAATCGATATCGATTGCAGTAGACGAAACCCCATCCGGGTCTAAGGTAGAGTTTGACAGGCTTGCTTTTTTAAAACACCTGGCTTGAAACCCGATTTCTCAGTTGCTTCGATCTCAAAAGGGGGCTAGCTGAATCAATTGCCAAAAAATAACATATTGACTGCCAGTTGTTCATCCGCAAAAATTCGGATTTTTTATGTTACTTAAAATCATTGAAAACTTTGATACACGCTTTACCCTAGAGCCGGAAGCTCAAGATAGGTTATTTGCACTTTTGACTTCAGAAGCCTTTCTGAGCCAGATTCAAGAACATCTTCAGTGCGATCGCCTTGAGTTTACCAAAATTCTCTTCCAGCCCGTACCCTATAGCGCTGCTACCCCCAAGGGAATGCCCGCCGAACTCGAAACCTATCACAACTCGCAAGACTACGCGATTATTAACGTTCCCCCAAACTTTATGTTTCAAGCCAAAATATTTAAACCCAGTCGCCTGTGTGCCATCTATCGCAAAGTTTAATCTCAAGAATAGCTCGATGAATCCAACTGATTTACCCCAACTTCAACAACTAGATTTTTTACCCTATCTGGATGAAACGGGGCACTTACCTACAGATTTACAAGGAAAAATTGGCGTTTACGCAATTTTTGACCGAGAAAAGAATCTGCAATTTATTAATTATTCTCGCGACATTTTCTTAAGCTTAAAACAGCACTTAGTTCGTCAACCCGACTGCTGTTATTGGATTAAAGCTCAAACCATTGAACGCCCCAACCGCACCTTATTAGAGTCTATTCGCGAGGCTTGGTTGCAAGAAAATCATAATTCTCCGATCGAACAAAACTTAGAATCTAGCCTTTGGACCGATCCAATTGATGCCAAACCTACCATGACCTCAGAAGAAATTGCTACCTATGAAGCTAGTGATGGCATAGAACAAACCAAACTTCTGAAGAATGTAGCGCGGCGAATGGAAGCCCAAATTAAGCAACAACTGGAATTGCGAGGCGTTCAAGAGGAAATTCGCTTTAACCCCAAATTAAAAGAGAAAGGGCTGCTGGATTTGAAATAACTCTATAACCCTGGTTGACTGACAAAATTCCCAAAACCTCGATTCTTTGGTAGGTTGGGTTAGCGTTAGCGTAACCCAACGAAACCGCCGCTCCAGTGGGGTTTCGCGATGTTCAACTCCACCTACCCATTCATATTTGTTAGTCAATCAGCTCTATAACCTTAATCAGTCTCAAAAAGCAACAAAAAGAGCCTCAAAGACTGAGGCTCTTTTGCTTAACGAGCAAACTGAAGGGTGGAGACAAACA
>JAAHGE010000253.1 GCA_010672635.1 Desertifilum sp. SIO1I2
GGGATTGTGCCTGTTCGATCAAGAGATGCGTTTTGTCCGACTTAACCCAACGCTGGCAGCCATTAACGGTCTGCCCATTGAGGACCATATCGGACAGCCTGTGCAAGACCTCTTCCCCGACTTCTATGAAACCGTCCACGATTATTTTCAGCAGGTGCTGACCACTAATAATTCCGTCACCTTTGAAATCAGTGGAACCACACCGGCTCAGCCCAAGATTAAACGAACCTGGCTGGCTTCCTATTATCCTGTGATGCTGGGCAGTCAGCAGCGCGGCGTGGGTGCCATTATTACCGACATTACAGAACAAAAACAGATTCAGGCGGAACTGGCAGAAAGCAAAGCGTTGGTGCAGCAAATTGCTGAGGCGAGTCCGGCGGTTTTGTCGTTGTTTGAGCTACCCAGTGGTAAGACGACCTACATTAATTCAGCGATTGAAACGCTGCTCGGCTACACCCCAGAGGAGATATATCAAGATGGGCATGAAATTCTGCCCCGGCATGTTCATCCCGATGATATGGCTGAGGTTCTGGCTCACTTTGCCGCCCTTTCCCAAGCGCAAGTCGGAGAAATATTAGGGTACGAATATCGAGCTCTCCACAAAGATGGTTCCTGGCACTGGATTTATCAGCGCAACGTGGTGTTTAGTCGAGATGACACAGGGGCTGTGCAACAGGTTCTGGGGGTCGGTAGTGACATTACAGAACTCGTGCAAACCCAGGAGGCGTTGCAGCACAACGCAATGCTCCTACGCACTGCCCTCAACAGCACGCCCATTGTCCTGTTTACGCAAGATCTAGACCTCCGCTACACCTGGATTCACAACCCAATCCCAGGCTTTCGCATGGAAGATATGCTGGGCCATCACGATCGAGACTTTCTGTCGGCTAACGAAGCGGCAGAACTCACGCGGCTCAAGCAGCACGTGCTCGATACTGGCGAAACCCGTTATTTCGAGTTCGAGCTGCAAACCGGCGGACCTCCCCGCATTTTTGACCTCACCTTTGCCCCTCAGCACAACTCCGAGGCGGAGATTGTCGGGCTGACGGGGGTGGGGATCGACATTACCCGCACCAAACAAATTGAAAGCCAACTGCAGCGCGTTAGCACCAAACAACCTCAAGCGACCCAGGTAGCAGTGCAGTTAGGCGATTGGGACTACACCTTGAATACAAGTCAAATGACCTGGTCGGATGAGGTCTTTACGATTACCGGATTTAATCCTCAAGAATCGGTTCCATCCGTGGAGGATGTATTCTGTCAGGTGTATAGCGAAGACCGTCCACAACTGGTCTCGCTGGCGAATCAGCTGTACCAAATACAAACCCCTTTCAGCTTAGATTTTCGCATCCATTCTCAGCTGGACGACTCGATTAAATTTCTCAATATCCTCTGTCGCCCTCGATTCGATGACGCAGGGAATCTGGTGGGACTCTACGGCACCGTGATGGATATTACCGCTCAGAAACAGTCTGAAACTTCTCTGGAACAGCAGGCCTTTTTTGATCCCCTGACTCAACTCCCCAACCGCCACTTTTTTCTGGAACACCTTAAACTCTTTATTCGACGAGTCAGTCGGGATACCGCATACCAATTTGCAGTACTGTACCTGGATCTGGATGACTTCAAGGCCGTCAACGATACCCTTGGCCACAGTGCTGGCGACCAGTTATTAGTTGAGGTCGCCCAGCGTCTGGAAAATGCCCTGCGTCCCGGTGATATCGTGTCCCGTTTGGGGGGGGATGAATTCGCTATTCTGCTGGAACAAACCTCCCAACTAGAGCAAACCACGGACATTGGGCTGCGGATTCAAGGAGCCTTGTCAGTCCCGATTTCTCTGCCGTCCACTCAAGTTTCGATGACCACCAGCATTGGGATTGCCTTTTACTCCCCCGAAGATCCGTGGGATAGCCAGACATCGATCCTCGAAAATGCCGATATCGCTATGTATCTGGCTAAGCGCCAGGGGCCGGGAAATATTCAGATATTTGACCCCAGTATGCGCACCGAACGAGTTGAACAGATAGAGCTGAAAACTAGCTTGCGTCAGGCCATAAGACACCAGGAATTTGTGCTGTACTACCAGCCCCTTGTCTATTTACCCGAACGACGCCTCGCTGGCTTTGAAGTCCTGGTGCGCTGGCAGCACCCTCAACGCGGCTTATTAACCCCTTTCAGGTTTTTGCCGTTAGTGCAAAGCTCCCGTTTGCTGATTACTCTGGAAAGCTGGATTTTGGAACAAGCTTGCTATCAACTGAGCCAGTGGGCAGCCCAGTTCGACCTTGAGCCGTCTTTTCGATTCCACATCAACATTTCTCCCGAATTCATGACCCATGACAACTTTTTGAATAGTCTGAGGATCATTCTGAACGAAACGGCTGTTAAACCTCAGCAAATCTGCCTCGAAATTACGGAGAATGCGTTTGTTGGCTATGGTAAGGCGGTTGATGAGCGCATAAAAGGTCTTAAACAACTGGGAGTTCACATCGCCCTGGACGACTTTGGCACTGGGTTTTCTTCTTTGTCCTACCTGCATCGATTCCCCATTGACGTGATTAAAATCGATCAGTCTTTTATTAGATCGCTAGACTTAGATCCGTCCCTGCAAAGGATCACGCAGGGGATTGTCAATTTAGCTGAGAGTCTTAATTTATGTACCGTTGCAGAGGGGATTGAAACTCTACCGCAGCTTCAATTACTGCAAACCTTACCTTGTCACTATGGCCAAGGGTATTTGTTTTCTCGACCCCTGCCTGCAACCGCCGCTGAGCAACAGTTGCGAGAGCCAGCAAGCGTAGGATGGGAACTGCTTCAGTAAGGGCATTCATCATCCGAAATGAAGCTGAATTATAGCTCATTGAGACTTGGGCGCAGTCACAAGAGTTAGCCCTGGCGCTGTGCCAGAAGTTCCTCCCACCTTGCCCAAATCATATCAGTATAGTTTTTGCTATCAATGCTGTAGGCACCGACAGCGAAACCATCATTCATCTCAACTAAGGCAGTTTGACCTGAAGCTAAAACTCCAAAGTCGATCGCATAACCTGCATAAGATTCCTTTGCTTGGTCTAATACTTGAATAGCTCGGCGTACTTCTTCAATATCAATCGGAATATCTGCATTCCCAGCATACCAATCCACGTTCCTGATTTCAGAATGAACCACATAAATTCGGTACTCACTGAGCCAAGCAACCACTTCAGAACACAGAACCTTTTCTTGGCGAGATACTCCATAGGCTTGAGAGAAATCGTACTCAGACTCAAAGACACACCCTGTAAACCGCTTGCGACGTGTTGCTGGTTTAACAAACGTTGCTCGATAGCGACTATCTTGTAACCCTCCTTCCAGTTCCCCCAGTGTCGATCGCCAGACACGACGATGTAAAAACTCACTCAATGAAGTTGGGTAATCATTAGGTTTAGGTTCGGGAATGGAAAGCTGTTTCAGTGCTCCAGCAATACAAGACATATCTCCAACGATCAAAGACTCACCATCGAGCGGAAGTTGCCTGCGATGGATGCGCTTTTCGGTATAGAACGCAATCGGAATTCCACGACGCTTAAGTTCTGCAACAACCCTCTGTTCTTCCTCTCCGAGTCGTCCGTTACCCTGTTCCTGAATAAAGGCTTTAGAAATCATGCTGCCTCATCAACGAGCTTGAGATACAAACCTCCAGTAGCTAGAGAGCTAACATCTCTGCATGATTGTACAGTCTCGTTATCACTGACTTTTGGGTCGGCGAACAGCGCTTTAGTGATGATGGAAGCGATCGCACTAACACCAAGAAACCGGGTTGTAGCTAGAAACCCGGTTTCTTTGCGTGTGAACTTTGATTTTATGCCCCAGTGGGTTCGGAATAGCCTTGCAGATTTTCCGGTTCAAATTGACGTAGGACGCGAGTAGCTTGGCGGGTGAGTTCTTCGCTACCTTTGACGATAATCAAGTATTTTCCAGCATTGAGGCGGTTGCGGTAGGGTAAGGCATCGCCACTTCCCACGGTTAAACCGACTCGTCCCCCAACAACAAAGGCACCTAGCGCCCCCGAAGCAGCGCCGAGAAAACCTCCAATGATGGGATTCAGGAAACCCCCTCCGGGGATAATTGTAATTCCGGTGAGTATATTGAACAGATATCCGGCAGCGAAGCCAAAGGGAATTAGCCAGTAAACTAAGCGCGTTGCCCCTTTAATGGCTTGTTTATTGGGGTTAATTAACCCATACTCATCAGCACTTTTATAGCCATTTCCCAAAATGTCTACTTGGTTTGTAGGTAAGCCTTCTTGTTCTAAGGCTGAATAGGCTTGTTCGGCTTGGATGCGGTCGGATAAAACGGCGACAAGGTAATTCACGATTTAACTCAACTTTTGCTAAAACTTTTTCTAAGACTGAAACTTAATGCGCGTCAATAATCGGTTGCAGTAGCAGGGAAACTGCGCCAACAACAACAAACGATAGACTCACCCAAAAGAAGATTCTCATTTACTTTTTCCTAGATATTAAGCTTTTCTGGCATTGTAGTGAGGAAAGATTGGGGGCATACTCCCTCTAGGGACAGAATCAATATCAGTACAAGCAATTCATTCAATAATGCTATAGGATTCAGCTCTACAGGTTTCTTCTATTTAGCTAACCTCTGATGGTTTTCAATTGAATTGAGTGTTGGGTTTCCTCCATTTAGCTAACCTCCGATGCTTTTAATTGAATTGGGTGTTGGGTTTCCTCCGTCAACCCAACCTACTAGCACGTCTAAAAAAAGATGGCGAATTGGAAAAGACGCCATCTGTAGGGTTTACTATTTCTAATTGAGATTGAAATTCCTCTGTTTAAAGGGGCGCTATTCCATCTCTCTATAGCGTGACATTGGTTGGCATGGGACAGGAAACATTGGTTCCACCTAAACCGCAATATCCACCTGGATTTTTGGCGAGGTATTGTTGATGATACCCTTCAGCGTAGTAGAATTCAGGGGCATCAATAATTTCTGTTGTAATCTGACCGTGACCTGCTTTACTCAAGGCTTCTTGGTAGGTGTTGCGAGAAGCTTCAGCCAGTTGTTTTTGGGCTTCTGAGTAGGTGTAGATGCCGGAACGATATTGGGTTCCTACGTCGTTTCCTTGGCGCATTCCTTGGGTGGGGTTGTGGCTTTCCCAGAAGACTTTGAGTAAGTCGCCGTAGCTGATAACTTTGGGGTCAAAAACGACGAGAACGACTTCATTGTGTCCCGTCATTCCACTACAGACTTCTTGATAGGTGGCGTTGGGGGTATAGCCGCCTGCATAGCCTACGGCGGTGGTAAATACGCCTTCTTGCTGCCAAAAACGGCGTTCTGCACCCCAGAAGCAACCCAGACCAAACATGGCGAGTTCTAAGCCTTCGGGAAAGGGGGGTTTGATGGGATTACCATTAACGTAGTGGCTGTTGGGGACAGGGATGGCTTCAGACCGTCCGGGTAGTGCCTCGGAAGGGGAAGGCATGGAAGCTTTTTTGCCAAATCCAAAGATTGCCATGAGTTTTAGAATGAATGCGATCGTGATACTTCGATCTTAAACAATCTTAACCTCTGGGGGAATGGGGAATTGGATCGGTAATCTGGGGTGAGGCAAAAGAAAAAATCGCGCCCCATCGTCCTCGGTTCCTTCGTAAACTCCCTAGGACTAGACTCCTCAACTCAAGCGGTCTCAGGTACTATCGGTCATTCACTTCAAGGAAGTCAAACCGGAATACCGATAGTACCTGAAAGACCGCACAGTCAAGAGGTGGCTAGTGATGCGTGTCTGAACTCAGCGCAAGGGCGGCGATACACCGTCCAAATTGCAAGGATTTGTAACCGAGGTACGATGGGATGCGATGTTTAACGACACTGGCGAGCGTGTTGCATTCTCAGTGCCAGAATATGCTCGCATGGCCCTTTGTACAGCTTATTTTGCTGATGCCAGTTGCAAGTACATTCTGCTTGAATCATACGCTCATCGCGATCGCACGTCAATGCCGGATTGTACTCGCGATTGTTTTCCCTGACGGTACCCTGAAGGGCGATATTCCCGGCTGTATCGCTAGTTGCGGAAGTCACGGTTACAGCATTCTGGCTGAGGAAGCGGGTGGCTTTCTCCTCGCGTTCGTTCGCAAAGCGCAACCGTTCCATCGGTAAGGGTTCGCGGCTGAGTTCTCGCAGGCGATACACTTGCTTGTTGAGGTCGTAGATGGCGCGTCCGGCTTGAGTATAGGCCCCTAACGCCCCTAAAACGGCTGTTCGGCTTAAATTTAGGCGGTCTGCGAGGGAGTCGGCGGTTTCTCGCCAGGTTTCCCGCAAGGCTTCAAAGACGCGCTGCTGGGTATAGGAGTCTACATCGACGCGGGGGGCCATGAGGTCGAAGTTCCCGGCTTGCGACCAGTCGTTGGCCGTCCAGCCGGAAAGCCCTAACGTAAAGGACATATCGCCTAAGTCTGCAACGTAAAATGAAGGCATTCCCGTGCCTAATAGGTGGACTGTGAATTTTTGGGTAATGGGAATCAGACGTTCTAAAATATGCAAGCGTCGGCGTCCCCAAACGCGAATCATTTGTTCGTCGGAACCGAGGTAGGGGGAACGGGGACACGTTAGTTCAATATCCCACGGTTCAAAGACGATTTTAATCGGTTGTCCGGGGGTGAGGTGGTAGCGAAGGCTGCGGGGACCTTTCTTTTCTTTGTGGCGACGCAGAATCAGGCATAGGTTATAAATATCCATTGGATGCAAGTCGAAGCGGATGGCGGGAAGAGACATGGCCGAACTGACTTGCAAAAAGCCTCTGACCCAACTTTCGGGTAAGTCGATTTTGACTTCTTTGAAGGTTTCTTCGTGGGTGGTTTGAACTTCAAAGCCGGAAGGGTCAACTTGAAATTGGGTGGTTTTGTAACTGCGAATTTTCTGGAATTCGTCGTATAAGGCGGCGGAGTAATCGATATTGGTGGTACCGCAGGCGAATTCGTTGATATTTTTAAAAACTTCGTAGCTTGCA
>JAAHGE010000254.1 GCA_010672635.1 Desertifilum sp. SIO1I2
TCGAGTCTGCGCTCAAAACCATGTACAAAGCGGGTTATGTGGGTATGGATAACCATCCCGAAACCGGCGCAGTGGTGTATGTCTTCCATGAACTCTAGAAAGGCAGCCGGGAAACCGAATTCAGAGTATATTGGGAGTCATTCAAGACCTTTTTGATGAAGTTGTAAACAAACCCGTGCAACTGCCTCACTTTCCCGAATGCAACCACAGCCTCATTAAAGCGCTGTTTCATCATAGCGATGGGGAACTCGTGACGCTCTTTCAGCGTCATCCAGAGTGCGGTCGGTATTTCACGGCAATTTTTTGCCGCTATTATCCGATTGTCTATACGCTAATCTCCCATAGTGCCAAAGACGATCGCGGTACGCTGTCGCGAACGCCCGTCCAAGCAGATTACCTGTTTGCGCTCACCTGGCGTCATATTTACCACGAGCTAGGGGGGTTAGACTTACGATTTGCCAAGCCTGCTGCCACCGCAGGATCGCCCCAAAGCCAGCAGACAGCAGAGGTATCGGAGGGCAATCTCACCTTACAGAATTGGTTAATTGATATGACCGCTTACTGTATTAATCATGCACAATTGCCCCCGGTTGAATCGATTTACTACGTTTTACAAGATGCATCGCCGCCGTTGTGGTGTTACCTTGAACAAGCGCTAGAGCAGTTGCCCCCAGAAATTCGCCTGATGATTTTGATGTCACAAACCTTCCACTGGAGCGAAACGCGGATTTCAGCTTATTTACAAGCCGAAGGTGAAACGCTTTCTCCCGCCGCCGTTAAGCAGCGCCTCCAAGAAGGGTTCCAACTCTTGGAAAATGCCTTACCCGCAGATATTCAAGAGATTTATTTGGGAAAAGATAGCGCCCAGACTGCTAACGGGACTGCAACTCATTCCACCCCCGCGATCGGTCGTTGATAGCTCTGGCACTTTCTGCTTAAACAAGTGCATACTCCCAGAAGAATTCGCCTGCAATTGCCATGAATGCTCACTCTTTTTTACCCCACTCTCCCAAGCTTGTCGCCAACCAGAAGAAGAAAGTTTGTCTAGTGGCGCTTTTGTTCCTCCTGATTCCCTTTAACTTATATTTGCCACTCGGACTGCCAACGCGAGCAGCGGCGCAAACGCTGGATCGTCAATTTAATGGTACTGGCCCCAATGTGGATCTGCGCCAAGAAGCAGATTTGCTCTTGCGCCTCGGTTCGCAGCAAGAACGCAACGGTGCGTTGGATAAGGCGATTGAGTCTTGGTCGAGTGCTTTGAATCTTTATCAGCGCATTGGTGACTTAGATTCGATGGGGATTGCCTACGGTTATATGGGATTGGCCTATGCCAATTTGGGGCGTTTTAGAGAGGCTGAGGACGCGCTGCGGCGACGTTTGGGCATTGCCCGCACGAACCGAGATTTCACGGGTCAAGTGTTTGCTTTGAATAATGTGGGAACGATGCTCTTGCAGCGGGGTAGCATCCAGGCGGCGCAAGAATCATTTCAAGAAGCCCTTGATATTGCTAGAGGGATTAATCATGCTGCCGGACAAGGGCTATCGTTAAGTAATTTAGGATTAGCGGCGGCGGCCTTGCAAGATTTCAATCAGGCGATTAAACGCTATGAGGAGGCGCTGTCTTTTCGGCGTCGAGGTGGCGATGCATTGGGCGAAATTAATACGCTGAATAATCTTGGCGATGCCTATTGGGGCAATCGCAATTATGCTGAAACCATTGGGGCCTATGGTGCGGCGCTACGTTTGGCCGATCAAGCCCGCGATCTCGCTGGTTTGCAACGGGCGATTGATGGGTTGGTGGTTGCCCATCGGTCGGTGGGACGGTTTGAGCGGGCGTTAGACTTATTAGATCGGCGTTTGGCGATCGCGCAAGAACAAGGCGATCGCGCTTCGGAGTTAGTCGCCGTTCGTTCTCTGGCTCAACTCTATCAACAATCCCGCAATTTAAGAGCCTCTCGCAGCTTTTACGAAAGAGCGATTCTCTTAGCCCGGAGTTTGGGCGATAAACAAGCGGAAGCCCTGTTAGTCAACCAATTGATTAATCTCAATTAGAATAAGTGGCGACTGGAGGTTCCAGCATTTGCCAGACTTGTTGCAACAAGGGTTCGAGGTGGGTACGGGCGACGGCGGAGATGATGAACACAGGGGCTTGGGTGAGTTGTCGCAGTTGAGTGGCGATCGCATCTAGGTCTATACTCTCATCAACGGCATCCACCTTATTGAGGGCGAGGATTTGCGGGCGTTGGGCTAAGTCGGGATTGTACAGGCGCAATTCTTCGTGAATCGTGTGAAAATCCGCGATTGGGTCTTCGCTGGTGGCATCAATTAAGTGGAGTAGTAGGCGAGTCCGTTCGATATGTCTGAGAAAATCATGACCTAAACCCGCCCCTAGATGCGCGCCTTCAATTAATCCGGGGATATCGGCGAAGACGGTACCGTCTCCAGTGGGTTTGCGAACAACGCCCAAATTGGGGATGAGGGTGGTAAAGGGATAATCGGCGATTTTGGGTTTGGCGGCGGAAAGCACGGAAATTAGGGTCGATTTCCCGGCGTTGGGTAAGCCGATGATGCCCACTTCTGCGAGTAGTTTCAGTTCTAAACGCAGCAAGCGTTCTTCCCCTGGGAGTCCTTCTAGGGCATAATCGGGGGCGCGGTTGCGGTTGCTGAGGAAGTGTTGGTTGCCTAAACCGCCTTTCCCACCAGCGGCGACGGTAAGGGTTTGTTGATTTTCGACTAAATCGCCTAAAAATTCTTCAGTTTCGGCATCGTAGACCACGGTACCGCAGGGAACTTCTAAAATGCGATCGCCTCCATTCGCCCCGGTGCGATTATTCGGGCCGCCCCGCTGTCCGTTTTCGGCTTGGAAGCGGTGGTTATACTTAAAGTCAAGCAGGGTTTGCAGGTTGGTGGTGGCCGCTAAGATGACAGAACCGCCTTTTCCACCATTCCCCCCGGAAGGACCTCCCGCCGGAACGTATTTTTCCCGACGAAAGGCGACGATCCCATCGCCTCCTTTTCCGGCTTGGACTTGAATTTCAACTTGGTCGATGAACTGCATATCTAAGTGCTGAGTGGGTTTCTGAGTGCTGAGTGCTGAGTGGGGAAGAGGGTGGGGGGATGGGAAGGTGGGGAGGTGGGGGGAAAGAGTGCTGAGGGGGAAGCAGGGATTATCGGGCCATGTTGAGGAGTTTGGCTTGTTGAATCCATCGGGCGATTTCGTCGATGGGGGGACATAAGTCGCGGCGTTGAATCATGGCGACGTGGAGGCGGAGGACTTGTTGGTGTAGGGTGTGGATGGGCATTTGGGCAAGTTGGGCGGCGGAGATGATGCCAGAATGCAGTAGTAATCCGCAGTATTGACAGCCGACGCTGGGAATGCGGGCTAAGTCGGCGAGGGCTAGCCATTTGTTGACGTGGTGAATGTGCATTTGCAGGCGTCTGGCGAGTTCTTGCTTTTTGTCGAGGGTGCTGACGGCTGCTAGGAGGTCTTCGGTGGTGTTAATGCCGCATTTTTGCAGTCTAATCTGATTGCGATCGCTTAAACCGGGTAATTCTCGAATTGGCCAATAGCAAGGTTGCAAATTGGGCTGAGATTTAGCATGGGGAGGATTCATAAAAACGAGATTAAAAATAAAGTTGGATCTATAACTTTAGTCTAACGGAGGAACGAAGTCTCGCAGAGGTCGGCCTTATTATGAGAATAACCTGTTAGCTTGCGGTTGCGCCCAGAGGAGAAGAATGGAAACCCACGATTTCACTACCCTTGCTGCTACTTTACGCGATCGCCGTCGCAAGTTGGCCCAAAAGATAGACTTTCCTGTGCTACTCTGGTCGGGTCGCAGTATTCCTCGCAATTTTCCTCACAATACATTTACGTTTCGCGCTAGCAGTCATTTTCTCTATTTTGCCGGACTTCCCCTAGAGAAAGCGGCGATTCGTTTGGAAGGGGGAAAGCTGGAATTGTTTATTAACGATCCGCCGCCCGGTAGTACATTATGGCATGGCGAGAAGCCCGATCGCGATCGCCTTGCCGAACAGATTGGGGCAGATGCAGCTTATCCGCGATCGGAGTTGCTCAATCGCGCTCCCGGATCGGCTACGATTGGGCTTCAGGATGCCACTACTTGTTTAATGCAGGCGCAATTGCTCAATCGTCCGGTGGCTCCTTCGGATGCGCCGATGGGGATCGATTTAGAATTAGTGAAGGCGATCGCAGCTTTGCGTTTAACCCACGATGCGGGGGCGCTAGCAGAGTTGCGCCAAGCTGCAAAAGTGAGCGTTGCAGCCCATCAAGCCGGGATGCAAGCTACCCCCCAGGCGAAGCGAGAAGCAGAAGTTCGCGCCGCCATTGAAGGAGTATTTATTGCCCATAATATGCAACCCGCCTATGGCAGTATTGTGACGGTGCATGGCGAGGTTTTGCATAATCAAGAGTATCACCATCCCTTGCAAGCAGGTGACTTACTCTTAGCCGATGCAGGTGCAGAAACCCCGAACGGTTGGGCATCGGATATTACCCGAACTTGGCCGGTTTCTGGTCGATTTTCCCCCACGCAACGGGATATCTACGAAGTCGTTTTAGCCGCCCATGATGCCTGTATTGCCCAGATGCGATCGGGGTTAGAGTATCAAGAAATTCACCTTTTAGCCGCCCGAATTATCGCCGAAGGTTTGGTGAATTTAGGCATTTTGAAAGGCAAGCCCGAAGATTTAGTCGAAATGGATGCCCACGCCCTATTTTTCCCCCACGGTATCGGTCATTTATTAGGCTTAGATGTCCATGATATGGAAGATTTAGGCGATTTAGCCGGATATGCAGAAGGGCGAGAAAGAAGTCCCCGTTTTGGTTTGGGTTATCTGCGTTTAAATCGTCCCCTCCAAGCGGGGATGTTAGTCACCATTGAACCGGGTTTCTATCAAGTTCCAGCGATTTTGAATCACCCTGAATTTCGCGACAAGTATCACGCGGTTGTGAACTGGGAACGCCTCGCCCAATTTGCCGATGTGCGCGGAATTCGCATAGAAGATGACGTTTTAGTGACAGACACGGGAACGGAAGTGCTAACAGCAGATTTACCCACTTCTTATCAGGAGATTGAGGCGTTGGTAGGCAGCCAGCCCGCCAGGGGTTAAAACCCCTGTCTAATAGCTAAAGTCAGTTGAAACTGACTAAAGAATTAACAGATTTCAGTCCTCTTTAGAGGACTTCAGCTATTAGCAAGGGACTTGAGTCCCTTGCGGGTGTGCGGGTATGGCTGATAGTTCAAAAATCAACCTGTATCTCAACCCGTTCAATCTTAAGCGACTGTGCCATAATACTAAGTAGCGTTTTAGACCGATCGCAATGGTTTTACAACCCGGTAGCAAACTCTATGGTAATCGCTACACAATTATCAGAAAATTAGGCGAAGGTGGATTTGGGATTACCTACGAAGCCAAAAAGAGTGACGGAAGCTCTGTTGTCATCAAAACCCTGAAAGATGAGTTATTATACCATCCTAATTTTAGGCAATTTCAGGATAAGTTTCAGGGTGAAGCCCTCGCTTTAGCCGTTTGCAAGCATCCTCATATCGTTCAAGTGGATAACTTTTTCCAGGAAGGAAACTTACCTTATCTGGCGATGGAGTATGTTATTGGGGAAGACTTGCAGGAGCGAGTCCAACGCAAGGGAATTTTACCAGAAACAGAGGCAATAAGCTATATTCAGCAAATTGGTGAGGCTCTGAGCTTTATCCATACAGAAAAAGGCTTGCTGCATCGGGATGTGAAGCCTAACAATATTGTCTTACGTCGGAGTAATCGGAACGCTGTATTAATTGATTTTGGGTTAGCCAGAGGGTTTATCCCAGATATGACTCAGCAAATGACACCGTTGCATACTCCAGCCTTTGCGCCGCCTGAGCAAATGATGCCAAATGGTAGATATGGCGATTATACGGATGTCTATGCTTTGGCTGCAACGCTGTATTTTTTATTAACAAATACTTTACCCACGGCTGCACCCTGGAGAGCTTTAAATCATCCACTGAAGCCACCCGGACAAATTAACCCTAGAATTAGCGATTCCGTTCATCAAGCTATTCTTTGGGGAATGGCGATGGAAATCCACAAACGTCCTCAGTCTGTTCAGGAATGGTTAAAGTTTCTGATTCCTTCCCCTAAAAGACCTGCTGTAGCCCCTCCCGTTGCCCCGAAACCCAGTTACAATTGGGTTTCACCACCCCAAGCACCTATGCCAGTTCCTGCGGCTACGGACGATTTGAGGAGTGCTAGGGGGGTAGATTATCGCAAGCTGCGGGATTTGCTGAAGGCGGGGAGGTGGAAAGAGGCGGATAAGGAAACAGCCGCGAGAATGCTGGAAGTAGCCGGGAGAGAAGAGGAAGGCTGGCTAAATACAGATCATATTGATAATTTTCCTTGCGAAGACCTCCGCACGATTGACCAACTTTGGGTAAAATACAGCAAAGGTCGCTTTGGATTCTCGGTGCAAGCGAAAATTTATCGCAGTTTAGGCGGAACCCGAAGCTACGATGATAAAATTTGGAAAGCATTCGCGGATCGCGTAGGCTGGCGCAAGCAAGGAGGCTTTTTGAGCTACTCAGACCTTACTTTTGATACCTCAGCACCATCGGGCCACCTCCCTGGATGTTGGGTGGAGGGTGAGTGGGGGGGGGTTTGGGTTTGGGTTGGGGTGGGTTGGGTGGGGTGGGAGGTGGTGTTGGGGGTGTTCTCTCGCGTCGAGACTTGTAAAGTGTAACATCTAAGGCTTTCCGACATTTCTAAAGATTTTTAAACCCGTCATTTTCATCGAAGCCTTGCGGGTTCTGGGTTTCCGGTACCTGGTACAGTTCCTCCTCAAAAAAGCGCATCCCGATTTTCGGGTCATAGCAATTCGCCAAAACAAACTTTTTCGCCACTGCTTCCACCTCCCCATTGATTTCCCACTCAGCCCACGGTAGCCGCATTTGTCCCGGCGAGTGTT
>JAAHGE010000255.1 GCA_010672635.1 Desertifilum sp. SIO1I2
ATTTTAGCCTATCAGCAAGCCTTGGCGATCGATCCGCAGTTTGTCGTGGCTTACTATAACTTAGGGATGGTCTGCAAACAGTTGGGGAAAATTCCAGAGGCGATCGCCGCCTATCAAAGCGCCATCCCGCTGATTTATTGCAAGAAGACTTGCATCTCAAATTCCAACCCCTCGCGCCTCTAACGCCCAAGTTTGCCCGCTGGTTAGAAACCCTGACCCATCCCGTCCGCAAACAGCGATTTAGCGATGCTCAAGCAGCCCTACAAGCCCTAGAAAACCCTGATTTTGGCGATCGCGATCGAATCGTTCATCGACCCGAACGCAGCAAAATTACTCTGCATAGAACAGCCGATTGCCTAGAGATCCACATCCCAGCGCCCAAATCTAGTGGGATGAGTCAGGGCTGCTCGTTGATTATCCTAGGATTGGTAGGTGCGATCGCCCTAAGCTGGCTACCTGCGGCTCTAGCGAGCGGTAATTTGTTGAGCCTCCCGGTTATCTTATTTCTCATATACGTTGCGGGTGGTGGATGTTGGTTACAGTTCTACACTAGCCGCGCCGACATTCGCATCGAGATCGGCCCCCAGCAGTTCAAAGTCACTCAGAAGGCTTTCGGCATCCAGAAACTGATTTTTCGCGTTAACCGCGAGAACCTCTATAAAATTACTTTGACCAAGCGCTTCTATCGCCGAGATCCCGAAGTCGGGATCGTCGAAGTTCCTCCCGAACTCAAAATTTGGTCAACCCTCCATCCCCAAGCCCACTCTACAACGTACATGGCTGTCGTTAATCCCCCAACTTCGCAAGGCATGAGCTATCGGATCGGCGGTTCGTTAGGGAACGGCGATCCAGAAGGTCAATTTTTCGGTGGCTTAACCTCCGAAGAACTCGAATGGCTTGCCCAAGAACTCAGCAACGAATTAAGTTTACCCATTGTGCGGCAATAAACTAAAAATGTTGCTAACCGATCTCGACAAATGGCCCCCGTGCTGTTATCTCTCGCAGGAAGGAATTTGCATTTCGGAGACTTCTTGCCTCTGACCCTTATCAGCGGTACCGGACAGTCCTAAACTAAATTTGTGAGTCCACTGGCAGTTTAGAGGAATAGCAGCGTGAAACGAGTATTAGGGATCATCCTTGGCGGGGGGGCAGGAACTCGATTGTACCCCTTGACCAAACTCCGCGCTAAACCCGCAGTTCCTTTAGCGGGTAAGTATCGTCTGATTGATATCCCCATCAGTAATTGCGTCAATTCTGATATCAATAAAATTTACGTCTTAACCCAATTCAATTCGGCTTCTCTGAATCGCCATATCACCCGCGCCTACAACTTTTCCGGCTTAACAGAAGGTTTTGTAGAAGTTCTAGCCGCTCAACAAACCCCTAGCGACTCGACAAGCTGGTTCCAGGGAACGGCAGATGCGGTGCGGAAGTATCTGTGGTTGTTTGAAGAATGGAGCATTGACCAATATCTGATTTTATCCGGCGATCACCTGTATCGCATGGATTACCGGGATTTTGTGAAGCGTCACCGCGAAACCGGGGCAGATATTACTTTATCGGTGGTACCCATTGATGAAAAACGCGCTTCTGACTTTGGTTTGATGAAAATTGACCAAACCGGCCGCGTCATTGATTTTAGCGAAAAACCCAAAGGGGATGCCCTGAAGCAGATGGCGGTGGATACCACCATTTTGGGGTTATCGCCCGAACAGGCGCAAGCCACGCCTTATATTGCTTCGATGGGGATTTATGTCTTTAACAAAGACGTAATGCATAGACTGTTGCATGAAAATCCGCAACGCACGGACTTTGGTAAAGAGATTATTCCAGCTTGTGCCAAAGATTTGAACGTGCAGGCGTATTTATTTAATGGCTACTGGGAAGATATTGGAACGATTGAAGCGTTTTATGACGCGAATTTAGCCCTAACGCGCCAACCCCATCCGCCCTTTAGCTTCTACGATGAGAAAGCGCCGATTTATACCCGGACTCGGTTTTTACCGCCGTCTAAGCTTCTCGATAGTCACGTCACAGAATCGATTATTGCTGAAGGGTGCATTATCAAAGAGTGCCGCATCGATCATTCTGTCGTGGGCGTGCGATCGCGCATTGAAGCAAACTGTATTATTGAAGATGCTCTGCTCATGGGTTCTGACTTCTACGAACCCTTCGCCGAACGTCAATCTGGCTTGCAACGCGGGGGCATTCCTTTAGGGATTGGTTCAGATACCACCATTCGCCGCGCTATTGTGGATAAAAATGCTCGCATTGGTCGTCACGTCCAAATTATCAACAAAGACCGCGTTGAGGAAGCCGAACGCGAAGATCAAGGGTTCTACATCCGCAATGGCATTGTCGTCGTCATGAAAAATGCGACGATTCCGGATCACACGACCATTTAATGGAGCAAAATTACGGCGATAGACTAAATACCAGGTCGTATTGATGTCCTGTTTGAGTTGTTTGAGTAAGGAGGCAACCTGGGCAAGTGGAACAATCTGAATCCAGCGCGCGGATGCCTTCTAATCTCATTTTACTGATTGGTCTTCCCGGTAGCGGTAAGTCTACTTTTGCTCGCCAGTTGATAGCCAACTGTCCAAGCTATCAACTGGTTTCTACTGACGAGATTCGCGCCCAACTCTTTGGCGATGAGGGCTTTCAGGGTTCCTGGATGCAAGTTTGGCGGCAAGTTGAACGGGAATTTCACCAAGCCGTGCAACAACAAGCTCCAACCGTGTATGATGCCACCAATGCTAAACGTAGCTATCGTCAAGAGGCGATCGCTCTAGCGCGTCAATCTGGATTTAAGCTCATTACAGGGATTTGGCTCGATATTCCTTTAGCCGTGTGCTTAGAACGCAACCGAGAGCGCTCTAGACAAGTTCCTGAAGAGATTGTCCTACAAATGCACCGTCAACTGAGCGATGCCCCTCCCTCCCTGGCTGAAGGGCTTGATGAATTGGTGCGCCTGACTCAAAATAATTCAGGATAAGTTCGGAAATTGCGATCGCCTCAAGGCGTTAGAACCGAACTTCCGGATTAGACTTCCTTTGATAGGCTAAATCTGAATCTATAAATATTCCTACACTAAGTTTTTAGACTCAAGGAGATAACCGCATGGCTGCAACTGATTTCAAGGATTACTATGACATCTTAGGAGTCAGTAAGTCGGCAAGTGCGGATGAGCTGAAAAAAGCCTTCCGCAAACTCGCCCGCAAATATCACCCGGATATGAATCCCGGTAACAAACAAGCCGAAGCCCGTTTCAAAGAAGTCAATGAAGCCTATGAAGTGCTTTCAGACCCCGACAAACGCCGCAAATACGATCAATTTGGTCAGTATTGGAAACAAGCGGGTAACGGGATGGGAGGCGGTTGGCCCGGCGGTGGTGCTAGTCCTGGTGTAGATTTCGGTGGATTTGACTTCAGCCAATATGGGAGCTTTGATGAGTTTATCAACGAACTGTTAGGTCGGATGGGAAGCAGTGCGGGCGGCCCTGGAGGTGCCAGGAGAACTTACTATCGTTCCCCCAGCGGCGGCCCTACAGGCTTTGGCTACGATGACTTTGGCGGCGCAACCGCTGCTAACCTAGACCGAGAAGCCAATCTCTCCTTGAGCTTCTCTGAAGCTTTTCAGGGCGTCCAAAAAAGCTTTAGTTTGGGGACAGAGAACCTCACGGTTCGCATTCCCGCCGGTGCCAAATCTGGCAGTCGGATTCGAGTTCGCGGTAAGGGCAACTCAATGGGCGCGCAGCGGGGCGACTTGTACCTCAAAGTTGAATTACAACCCCATTCTTTCTTCCAGTTTGAAGGCGATAACCTCGTCTGCGAAGTGCCTGTCGCACCCGATGAAGCCGTTCTGGGGGCCAGCATTGAAGTCCCCACCCCCGAAGGCAATGTGACGGTGAATGTACCTGCAGGCATTCGTTCTGGTCAATCTTTGCGCCTGCGCGGTAAAGGCTGGCCCAACCCCAAAGGCGGACGCGGCGACCAATTAGTAAAAATCAATATTGTCACTCCCAAGGAGTTAAGCCCTGTAGAGCGAGAATATTACGAGAAAATCCGCTCTAGCCGCACCCATAACCCCCGCAGCCATTTGTCTCAAGTTCGACTGTAAGGGAATAGAGTGCTGAGTGTAAAGTGCTGTAGCTTGCTTCTGCGTAGCAGTGTGCTGAGTGAAGAAGAGGGTGGGGGGATGGGGGGATGGGGAGATGGGGGGAATGAGTGCTGAGTGAGAAGTTGTTACGCGGTTTTTGGTGCGTAGCAATTTTTCCTGTGTCTTCTTCCCTAGCCCCCAACTCCCAACTCCTAATTCCCAACTCCCTCTCTTCCCCCAACTCCCAACTCCTAATTCCCAGCTCCCTCTCTTCCCCCAACTCCCAACTCCTAATTCCCAACTCCCTTCTTCCCCCAACTCCTAATTCTCTTCTCACTCAGCACTCAGCACTTTCTACTCAGCACTGAGAAAGCAGCGTTTCTACGTCGGCGTTGTGGTCGAGGAAGGAGAAGAGATGCTTGTAGCGTAAAATGCCCGATTTGTCAAGAACAAACTGGGCGGGGAGGGGTGCGCCCAAGGCTTGGCCGACTTGGTAGGCTTGGAAGACGCGACAGGTAGGGTCGCTGAGGAGGGGCATTTTTAAGCTGAGGTCTTTGACGACGGTTTTGCTTTGCTGCAAGTCTGTGCTGGTAATCATTAACAGTTCTATGCCGCGTTCGGTGAACCGTTCGTAGTTCTCGTTGAGGGCTTTGATGTGGGGAAAGCAAAAAGGGCAATATTGCTTTTCGGTGAAGATGCGGGTAAAGGCGAGAATGACGGGTTGTTTGTCTTTATAGTCGGTCAGTTTAACCGTGCGATCGCCATTGGTGACATCGGTTAAGGCAAAACCGGGAGTCGGTTGTCCGAGGCTGAGGGGACTGGTGGCGGGAACGGGAAAGAAGTTTTTGAAGAAGCGCTGGTTGAGTAAGCCGCGAAAATCGGTAGAAGTTAGCATTTTTATTATTTTCCCAGTTAAAATACTGACCCCAACACGACAAATGACTGAGGGCAATCTGTTGTGTTGGGGTCAATTTTAAACGATCTCAATCCGCGTTAGGCTGGTTTATACAGAAGCGAAGTACACTTTAGACTTAACGGGATCGGGACTCATGGTTTTGTCGCCCGGTTGCCAACCTGCGGGACAAACTTCATCGGGGTGGGCTTGAACGTATTGAATGGCTTGCAGGGTACGCAGGGTTTCGTCTACGTTCCGACCAAAGGCGAGGTTGTTGATGGTGGCGTGTTGGATAACGCCGTCTTTGTCGATGATGAATAGACCTCTAAGGGCTACGCCAGATTCGGGATCGAGGACGTTGTAAGCGGCGCTGATTTCTTTTTTGATATCAGAAACTAAAGGATAGTTAAGGTCGCCAACGCCACCGGATTTCCGATCGGTTTGAATCCAGGCGAGGTGAGAAAATTCACTATCGACGGAAACGCCGAGAACTTCTGTACCGACGGCTTTGAATTCGTCAAAGCGATCGCTAAATGCAGTAATCTCGGTGGGGCAAACGAAGGTAAAGTCTAGGGGATAGAAAAAGAGAACAACATACTTGCCACGATAGTCAGACAGCTTAATCGTTTTGAATTCTTGATCGACAACGGCTGTCGCTGTGAAGTCGGGCGCAGTTTGTCCAACACGCAAGCATCCTTGAGATTCGTAGCTTAAAGTCATGAGTCGTATCTCCTTTACATATTGTTACAACTATATCATAGTCATAACGATTATGACTATATCACAATTCGCACTCTCAATGGGATGTCTCAACGCATGGATACACTAGACACGCGGGAATGGTTGCTGACCAATGGTTTGGGGAGTTTTGCGAGTGGGACAATTAGCGATGCGCGATCGCGAACGTATCATGGTTGGTTAATGGCGGCGCTGAACCCTCCGGGCGATCGCACCTTGCTGTTTTCTCATTTAGAGGCGAGTTTGGAAATTGGCGAACGGGTGTGGGCGCTGGGCACCCAATTCTGGCAGGGGGGAGAGGTTTCGCCGTTGGGGTATCAGTTGTTGCAAAGTTTTCAGGCGTATCCCTATCCCTGCTGGCAATGGGGAGAGAGGGATTGGCAGCTAAGGCGCGGTTTATTGATGCCGCATGGCTGGGGGAAAGGGGCGCACAATCAGATTTTGATTCGCTATACCTACCAAGGAACAGAGGTGGCTGTTTTGCGCTTGCGGCTGCTGATTGGCGATCGCAATTTTCACCACCAGCAATCGGGGGATGCTGAGACGATCTTTACCCAAGTTCCCCACCCGCAACACCTCGACTTGCAAGCGATGCACAAGGATGGGCCGGGAACCCCTTGGCAGTTGGCTTGGAGTGCGGGGGAATATAGCGTTGATGAGTTTTGGTATTGGAACTATTATTATCCAGAGGAACGACGGCGCGGTTTAGGCGATCGCGAAGACCTCTACAGTCCCGGTTATTTGACAGTGCGCTTGCAACCGGGGGAAAGCGTCACCCTTACAGCACAAGTTGGCGACAATGTCAAGATTGCCGATTTTGATGATGCCGTTGCTGCCGAACAACAGCGTTTAGAGAACTTATTTGCTGGAATTCAACCCAAAATTAAGATAGTAGAGTCTGTTTGGGCGCAACTGCTGAAGGCAAGCGATGCATTTATCGCCTATCGCGCTTCCATTGATGGGCCAACTGCGATCGCGGGATATCCGTGGTTTAATGATTGGGGACGCGATAC
Source organism: Desertifilum sp. SIO1I2 (assembly GCA_010672635.1). GTDB lineage: Bacteria > Cyanobacteriota > Cyanobacteriia > Cyanobacteriales > Desertifilaceae > Desertifilum. The sequence continues at coordinate 6,745 of JAAHGE010000255.1, forward strand.
CCTAATTGCCCTACCTGGTTTAGCCTTAGCGACGCAACGTTACGAATTGGCGCGAGGCTTACTAGATACCTTTGGACGCTATTGCAAACAGGGGCTAATTCCCAACACCTTCCCCGATGCAGATAGCGAACCCATTTATAACAGTATCGATGCGGCGTTATGGTGGATTGAAATATTAGGCTTATATTTAGAAGCCACCCAAGACTGGGAATTCCTCGAACAACACTATCCCACC
>JAAHGE010000256.1 GCA_010672635.1 Desertifilum sp. SIO1I2
AACCAGGCTACGGTCATAAAGTTTTTGGCGATCATTTTCTAACTGCTCTAACAAGGGTGCTAAACGAGCAAACTCCTTAATATCTGCGTTATTGTTTGCCGTTTCAATCGCATCTTCCGAGAGCTTTATCGCTTGATTAATCGCCCGATCAATCTGCAAACTGGGTTCCTCAAACCTTTTCTGTTCCTGTTGAATTTGTTTGAGATCAAGGGGTTTCGTCTCATAAAGTCGCAATATTCGCTCAAAGTAGATATCCTGCTCGAGTATATGGACATTGACCTGCGTTACCAGTTTGCTCAGGCGGGTTAAATAATGAGCAATATCTGATAACTCATCATTAACTTTAGCAATGCGAATATGATTAATATAGGCAACTCCAATCAGTAAGGTCAGCATACTGGTGGCAACACCGAATATCTTAAAACCGATGGGAACTGATAGGAAACGCGCCATATTTTATAGTGTCAGTTGTAAATTACTTTTTCGTCAAACGCCAGACTCCATTCCAACTTTTGGGTGGGGGATTTTCTTGTAGAGTTTGCAATCGTTCAAGATAGAGTTGTGTAGGGCGATCGCTCGACTGGATTTGTAAACAATTCTCAAAACATTGCCGTGCCAGTTTCCAATTTTGTTGTCGATAGGCATTTAACCCTTGCTCAAAAAAATCTCGTAGAGCGAGCATTTCTGAACTTAGTTCTGCCTTACGTCCCAGGAGTTCGTAAATTCCCACCGGTTCTTGTTTCCCAACCACTTGAACCCAATCGATTTCTCGGAATTCAAGTCCCTTAACTGCCATGTTGCGAGTTTCTTGGGTCAGGATAATGGGGACACCATATTGCTTGCTTACGCCTTTGAGACGTGAGGCAATATTAACCGTATCCCCCATCACCGTATAGGATTTTGCGGATTCTGAACCCATGTTTCCCACTACGAGAGAACCTGTGGCAATGCCAATGTGCAAACTGAATGAGTGATTTGATGTCCTAGGGATAAGTTGAAAAAGCTGTTTTAGCTGAACAACCTGATCTAAAGCCGCATAGCAGGCGAGATAAGCTTGTTCTGTTTCACTGGTAAAGGGAGAACCCCAAAATGCCATCACTGTGGTGCCAATAAACTTATCAATGACACCGGAATGAGCTGAAATAGGAGCCGACATTAGGGTTAAATATTGATTCGTAATCTTGACTAAAGCATCCGCCGGTAAGGTTTCAGTCATTGCACTAAAACCTTCCACATCGGCAAACAAAACAGTCATGTTTTGTCGCTCACCCTCCGTATTGGCACTGGTTGGAGTGTTCATTAAGCTTTTCACAACTCGCGGATCAACATACTTGCCAAATGTGTCTTCTAGCTTTTTTTTGAGCTTTAGTTCATCCACCATCAGGTTAAACGATCGCTCTAAGTTACCAATTTCATCGCGAGTCGTTATCTTAACCTGAACATCTAAGTTCCCTTGTTCGATCGCACGAGTACTTTGAGTCAGTCGGCGAATCGGTTTGACAACACCGAAGGTGACAATTGAAGCGTAACACAGACCAAATCCAGTAGTGAAAAGGGCAACAATGAGACTCAGTTGCTGGACTTGCTGTTGATGGTTTTGACCTTTGTGAGCGGCGGTAGTGGTAAAATCTTCTAACTTAAGAACGATTTCGGCTATCTCTTGATTAAATTGCCCTTCTTTGACTTTTAATCCTGCTTCCAACTGAAGTGCTTCAGCAGATTCACCTGCTTCAATTTGCTTAAATACAGTGGTGCCATAATCATGAAACTCCTGGTGCTTTTGTTTAATTTGCGCCAACATGGGCATGATTTGAACCCACTCTTGCTCATTAGCCGTAATTTTGGCGTGGGCGATCGCTTTTTGAGTTAGTTGCTCTGCTTGGGCTAACTTCTGATCAATGCGATCGCCTCGTTGGTTAAATTGTGCCTCCTCCTGCTCAATTTGGGCACGGTTGAGGGGTTCGATTTCATAAAGTTTAAGAATACGCTCAAAGTAGAGTTCTTGCTCTAAGGCGTGGATACCGACTTGAGCCACGCGATCGCTAATCGGAATAATATACTTAGCTAACGCCGTAATTTCTAAATTAACTCGCCGCAGTTTATAAGAGGAAAAGCAAACCACTACGATCAGCAAGCCCAACATACTCGTCGCAATTCCGAAAATTTTGAGACTGATAGAAATCCCGTGTGGTTTGCGACTAATCATGCTTGAGGTGCAAGGAATGAATACAACTTGGTATTATTTCATCATGCAAGATGCACCTGAACCTGTCATCTACCAACTCAAGGTGGTGCTGCTAGGCATTAGCCCCATGATCTGGCGTCGCCTACTGGTTAAAAGGGGGAAATCTAACCGTAAGTAGAAGCGTTAAGCCTCTAGCCAACCACATCCCAGGCTTCGCCATACTTATCGCGCATCGCCGTCCAAGCTTCCACTTGTCCTTGTGCATATTCTCCCGGTTTTCCCCATTGCAGGAAAGCGCTTAAAGCGGGTTCATCCTTTTCATCCAAAAAGCGGATCGCGTAGGTGGTAAAGTTTCCGCGCTTGGCTTCCCCGGTTTCAAACTTCACCCGCTTAATTAGACTCATGTTGAGGTGAAACTCAAAATTATCCTTATGCATATTGGCGTATTCGCCTTTGGGGAGTTCTGCATAAAAGATTTTTTCAATCGTTCCCTTAGTTTCCAAAACGGCGGCGCTACTGGTGACAATTAACCGCAGCAAACCGAGAGTTTCGCATTCTTCTAGAAAGGCTTTTAGCGTATCGCTCATGAGTTAATTCGTCTTTTCGTGTTGTTCGTAAGCGCTGACAATGCGTTGAACCAGGGGATGGCGAACCACATCCGCTTGGGTGAGCTTGCAAAAGGCAATCCCTTCAACGTGGTGTAATATCTTATGGGCCACTGCTAGTCCGGAAGCCTGGTTGGTCGCCAAGTCTGTCTGGGTTAAGTCGCCTGTCACCACCATACGAGAGCGAAACCCCAAACGAGTCAACACCATTTTAATCTGAGCGGGCGTCGTGTTTTGGGCTTCGTCTACAATCACAAACGAGTTGTTGAGAGTACGACCCCGCATATAGGCTAACGGTGCAACTTCAATAACGCCGCGCTCCATTAACCCGGCAATTTTTTCGGGTTCAATAAATTCGTATAAAGCATCGTATAGCGGACGCAAAAAGGGGTTAACCTTTTGCTGTAAGTCTCCGGGTAAAAACCCCAATTTTTCGCCTGCTTCCACCGCCGGACGGGTAAGGATTAGGCGTTCGTATTGGTTATCGAGCAAGGCTTGAACGGCGAGAACGGCGGCTAAATAGGTTTTACCTGTTCCCGCAGGACCGGTACAGAAAATCAGGTCGTGAGTTTTGACGGCTTGGATATAGCGCTTTTGGGCGAAGGTTTTCGCCCGCACTTCTTCACCCCGTCGCGTCCGAGCCAGGACATCTTTTTGGAGGTCTTGCAGTTCGTCTTGGCGACCCGTATCGAGCGCATGACGAGCGGTGAGGATGTCAGGGCCAGTAATCGGTTTACCTTGACTCCAGATGTCTTTGAGCGATCGCACTAAAGCCGTGCAGATTTCCACTTGTTTGGGCGTTCCGGAAATCAGTAAATCCTGACCGCGCAGGACTAACTGAGCGCCTGTTTGCTGCATCAGTGTTTTGAGATTTTCTCCCTGATACCCGGCTAGCGCGATCGCACTGTCGCGGCTTGGCAACTCAATCATTGTGCCTTCTGACATCGGTGAAGTGGCTTTCCCCCCGAAAAAGTTTAGAATTAGCGCGACCGAGAGCGAGAATCATAGGAAGACCGAGAGCGAGACGGACGCCGCGCCGGAGGACGAGACGGCGAACTTCTGCCACCGGAACCCCCGCGACTCGGTTCATCATAGCGTTCGGAAGGTGGCGCATACCCGCCATACACATCCAAGTATACCGATTGACCGACGGCCTGCCCTGCTGCGGCTACAACCGTCTTAATCGCTTGAATGTTACGACCGCCTCGACCGTAGACTCGTCCTTTATCTGCTGTTTCGATAGCCAGCCTCACCCAAATGCGCGGTTTGCTAGCCGAAATCTCGAAATCCAGCTTAAGTTCGTCAGGAGAGTCTAGAAAAGGCTCGACTAGAAATCGGATCAAGCCATCATAGTCGAGACCCTTAGAGAATGAATTATTGAGAGGCTCCACCACGGGCTTGTTCAAAAACATTAGCTTTGTTGAGGATGCTACGCACGGTCTCAGAAGGTTGAGCGCCTTGTTGGAGGCGTTTCACAATTCCTGGGACATCTAGCTTAACTTCATCGGTTCTCGGATTGTAAAAACCGAGTTCTTCGATGGGGCGGCCATCTCGGCGGGCGCTGCTTTCCATCGCTACGATGCGGTAACTAACTTCCCGCTTCTTGCCAAATCGCTTTAATCTCAGCTTGATCATGTTGATATCACGGATGCTGTCGTTGAATTATCTACGCACTCAGGGTGAGTCTTGGTCTATTTTTAGCAACCCCAGATTCGGATACGATTGGGCTAAGGGCGCGATCGCAATTTTGAAGCAGTTTCCTGAACTCCATCGATCTCGTTCCTAGCCACAGTTTCCGAACACCTCGCAGTTGGCGAACAGACCGCTACGATTGTACGCTCGATCTGAATTCGATGCTACTGAGAGGTTTTGTAGGCACTGAATTATCGATCTTACCACTTGCTCAAGCCACCTGAAAGGTTAACCCTAATTTTTCTGGGGCAAACCTCGCAATTTAGAGCGTTCCAAACCCTTTTCTTTTCTTCTCCTTTTTCTTCTTCTTCGGTTGACCGGCTCCCGGATAACCGCGCCAACCGGGTTGAGGGCTGCGTCCGCCGCCACCCATACTGGGCATTCCAGGCATTCCAGGGAAACCGCCCTGACCCATTTGTTGCATCATTGAGCGCATCCGCTGGAAATCGCTCACCAACTTGCCCACATCCGATTCTGTATAACCCGAACCGCGAGCTACCCGTCGCCGCCGACTTGGAGAACCCGATAGCAAATCAGGGTCGCGGCGTTCCTCCATCGTCATCGAATTAATCATCGACTCCGCCCGCTTGAGCTGAACTTCGCCCTGTTCGAGTTGCTCGCTAGAAATTTTCCCCATCCCCGGAATCATCTTCAACAGACCGCCCAGGGAACCCATATTTTTCAGCAGGCGCATCTGCTTCAAAAAGTCGGTAAAGTCAAACTTCGCCGTCAGGATTTTCTCCTGCATCTTCTCCGCATCGGCTAAATCTACCTCCTCCTGGGCTTTCTCCACCAAGGTCAGCACATCGCCCATCCCCAGAATGCGCGACGCCATCCGGTCGGGGTAGAACGGTTGGAGGGCTTCCACCTTTTCCCCAACCCCGATAAACTTAATCGGCTGACCGGAAATTTGGCGCACCGACAAGGCGGCCCCCCCGCGACTATCGCCATCCATTTTGGTGAGAATGGCTCCGGTAATGCCAATTTGGTCGTGAAACGTGCGCGTCAGGGTTGCGGCTTCTTGACCCGTCATCGCATCAACAACCAGTAGCGTTTCATTGGGTTGCACCGTTTCTTTAATTCGGGCCAACTCCGCCATCATGTCTTGGTCAATTTGCAGGCGTCCGGCCGTGTCAATAATCACGGTATCAACGCCTTCGGTTCTGGCGCGTTCTACCCCCTGGCGGGCAATTTCCACCGGGTCTGCATCGCTCCCCATTTCAAAGACGGGGATGTTGATTTGTTGACCGAGGGCGAGCAATTGGTCAATCGCCGCCGGACGATATACGTCTGTGGCGACTAACATGCAACTGCGCTCTAGTTTGCGGAGGTGGAGGGCTAATTTAGCCGAAGCGGTGGTTTTCCCCGTTCCTTGCAAACCCGCCATTAAGACGATGGTAGGTGCTGTATCGGCGTGGGCGAGGGGAACGTTGGCTTCTCCCATGACTTCTACAAGTTCGTCATGGACAATTTTGATGAATTGCTGGTCGGGTCTGACTCCAGCAATAACTTCGGCTCCGAGGGCTTTTTTCTCAACTTCGCTGACAAACTCTTTGACGACTTGCAAGTTGGCGTCGGCTTCGAGTAAAGCGCGGCGGACTTCTCGCAGGGCTTCTTTGATGTTGGCTTCTGAGATTTTGTCTTGACCTCGAAGTTTCTTCCAGGCTGATTCAAGGCGGTCAGCAAGGGCGTCAAACATAGAAGGGGTGTATTGAACTATTTTTTCTCTTTTTTATTCTGACGTACTCTCTGCCCATCCCTAACAGGTTTTCTGACCTGGGTTCAATCTCAATCGAAAGTTAGAGCGATCGCCCTCTCAAGCTCGCTTACAATGCGCCTATTCGCTCAATGTTTCAAATCAGGAGTAGAACCCATGCGTTTATTAAAGGGTGTTTTAGTTGCGAGTTTTGCAACTTTGGGTCTTTGGGTTTTGCCTGCCAATGCTCAATCGGTCACTCAGGCACAAGTTGGGGCGTTGGTAGAAGCGCTGCGACGGGCTGCCCCCCAAACCGGTCAAGCGAATGATGGATTGTATAGCGATTGGAAGGTGAAGGGCGAAAATATTCCCCGGTGGTCGAGATTTTGTACGGGGCGGGAAATGACGCCTGCACAGTTCCAGGCGAACCCGCAACAAGCACGGGCAATTATGAATTGCATTGTGGAAGATTTGCTCAAAGAGGAATATGCAGCGAGTGGCAATAACGAACGGACGGCGGTGTTGCGTTCGGCAGCCTGGTGGATGACGGGCGATTCAACGCAATATAATAGCAGCGCGATCGCAGGCTATACCCAAAGGGTGTTATCGTTCTACGAACAAGAACGAGCCAGAAGATAACCGGATTGCGTAATTAATCCTGTAAAACTCACCCCTCTCCCAAAACGGGCGAGGGGCTTCTAACTCAAGGTCGAGTCTTAAAAGAGCTTATTTAAAAGCATCCTTTTTCAACTTTTTATTTAAATACTTTTCTACGGCTTCCCCCAGTTCTTGTTCG
>JAAHGE010000257.1 GCA_010672635.1 Desertifilum sp. SIO1I2
TGGGAGAGGTTGACAACTGCTCAGTCATAAAACGGCTTGGATTGCGTCATTTGTCAATTTTGATCTGCCAGGGTTCACCGCCACAAGCATGTATCCCATGTTGTGGGGACATAGCGGTATTCCTTTCCCGGAACTCGTCGATCGACTAGTGCAACTCGCCTTAGAACGCCACGAACCAGCCAGAGATAGCAAATTGGAATAATTTTTTACCCCCGAATGATTGACCGTTGCCCCTAGGCAGATCAAAATTGACAAATGACGCAATCCAAGCCGTTTTATGACTGAGCAGTTGTCAACCTCTCCCAACCGTCTGAGTGCTGCTACCCTTCAACTCATTCAAAATCGTCCGTTTTTAGTGTGGATTAGTGGATTAACCCTAATGGTGAGCGTAGCGGCGATCGCCGGAACGGGTTTACTAAGTCCTGGCCCGATAGAAGAAGAAACCCAAACCTCAGAAGCGATCGCACCTCCTATTACCCAAAGACCGCAGACTCAGATCCAGTCTCCAGAACTCCCCTGGTGGTTCTTTGGAGTCCTCGCGTTGGGATGTATGGGGGGCAGTTGGCTGATCGCCCGTTACCTGTTAAGCAGCAGTTCGCGATCGCCAGAACCGCAATCTCAACATCGCCCTCCGACTCGCCACCCGGTTTCTCCTCCCCAAGCAGCCAACATGCCCGTTGAACCTGTTGTGACAGTCATGTCCGCTGAGGAAATGCATCCCCTAGATGGCACAGAAGATCTAGCAGAAATCATGGACATCCGCAAGCGCAAATCCCTTTCAGCCGTGTTGCGGGGATATTGAAGAGGGAGATGGGGGGATGGGGGGATGTAAGGAAATCTGAATTCGTCCATCAACACTCAGGGTTATTCCGGTCGTGAAACTTGCATTGGGCGAACACAACTAAAGCACTGCCGCTGCAACTTTCTCCGCACGTCCAATCCGTCCCCTCGGCCGCTCAATGCCGGAAGTGCCACCAGCGATCGAAACAATTTTGTGATTGAATGTTTTGACGGCTAATCGTGTATGTAGCGAAGCGAATGAGATTTGAGAATAGGGTAATATCCTTGGGACGACCCAAAGGAAGACAATCTAGAGATTGCCGATAGGATACGCGTAAAAACCTAAAAGATAGCCCTCAAAGCCTCAACTCAGCTTACTTCCAGGTTTCATCTCAAAAATTAGCATTAACTTCCCCCCATCCTCTTCACTTGATCGGTAGCAACAGACGACTCAGGACTCTTCCATCTTCGAGTTGATAGAGAGTAAAGTCGCCGCCCAAGTGGCGCATCAGGGATTGGCAAATGAGCAGATGCAGTCCCGGAGGACGATCTAAACTGGACTTTGCGAGTAAATCCCCGGAACGTCCGCTTTGCAATTCGGTAATTAACTGTCCGCTGACTTGTCCTAAGTCGGTGATCGAGAGTTCGAGCAGCCCTGTAGGAGACTTCTGTTTCTTTAATAGAGCGTTATAGGTGCTGAGTCTGCGAATCTCTGTCGTGACTTCTGCAATATCTAAGACGCGGGGCCAGATATCGATGCGTCCGCCTTGGGGCGATCGCTCCCCGGCCGCGACTAAAATTTCGTAAAGAATTAGCTCAATCTTGATAATGTCGCCAATCACCTGAATCGCTGCGGTATCGCCGCGTACCTGCGTCCAGAGTTGGCGTTCTTTGATTAACCCATCAACCCGTTCTAGAGCGCGTTTCAGCAGGCTAACGAGGGGGATAGCGGCCGCATACATCCGCAGTCGCCATTGTTCGTCTTTCAGCATTTGGGTCAGCGATGCCATTGTGGTACTCACGGCCCGCAGTCCTTGTTGATAGCGCGTTACGGTGAGGGCATCTTTGGGAATACCCATATCATTGAGTTTTCTAACTTCAGCACCAATGGCGCGATAGCTATCTTCAATGCGGCGTTGCTTGTACCAATTAAGGCGTTCTAAGCTTTCTCGCTCTCGTTGTAAAAAGCCGGTAAGCTTGACCGTGCGACGCGACCAAGCAAGCTGGGCAATTAAGGTGCCGATCGCATCGAGGTTGCGTTCTCCCCACGGACGCCCTTTAACATCGGCGACTAAGACCAGACCTGTCGGTTCGTGTTCGGGGGCGGTATGTAAGGCCATAACTAATAATTCCCCAACGCCAGAACCCGATAACCATGTGCGGGTTTGAGGGGTTAAACTCTCGACGCTGAGGGCTAATAGGCCGTCGCTGGCGATCGCCATTTGAATCAGGGGGTCTTGAAGAGCGATCTTAACTTCTGGGGTAATCGCAAATTGAGGGTTATGCACCTCACAGGCTGCAATCTGGGCGACGGGATGGTCGGGAGACCAAGCGAGCAGGATCGCGAGGGGAACTTGGATAATCTGAGCAATTTGTTGGATAGCCGACCGTTCGAGTTGTTCGGTTTGGTCGATATGTTGCAGGGCTGCTAAACCCCATTGAATATAGGAGTGAATTTTCTGTTGTCGGCTGTTGGCGGTGTGGAGTTGCCATTGATGCAGAATTAATCCGACCTGTTGGCTCACCACGCGCAGCAATTCTTGTTCGCCTGCATCCCAGGTGCGCGGGACTTCGTGAGCGACCATTAATAAGCCTTCTAGAGGCTGACCGGGGGAGGTGCTGCAAATCAGCAAACTTCGCACGCCGGCTTCTAGGAAGACGGAGCGCCAGCCCATCAGGCGCATGTCTTCTTCCCAGTTTTCAATGGCGATCGCGCTTTGACTCGTTTCGAGCAATCGCCATTCGTCCTCGTCGTCTAGCGATAGCGGGCCGGCTAGCGGGCGACGGTTGGCGGGTTGGTTTTGGCAAGCAATATCAAAGTTATGTCGATCGGGATTATACAAAAAGACTAAAAAGCGGACGACGTTGAAGCGATCGCACAAAAGATTCGCACAGCGGTTGAGGGTATCTTTCCAATCTTGTTCGGAATAAATTGCCCGACTGATTTCCGAGGTGAGGGTCTGATCTTGTTTGATCCGTTCGATGGCAGTTTCCATCTCTTCAAGGGGGGAGATCAGGGCAATGAGTTGGGCGGCGCTACGGACGTAATTTTTCTCCGACTCTTCCCAAATCCGGGCTTCGTTACCTTCAACGGCTAGAAAGCCGAGTAATTCATTCTGATAGAGAATGGGGGCTGCTAGCAGGCTGCGGGCTTTAATCTGCTGCATCAGGCGGCTGGTGGTATCGGCTTTGAGGGAACTGTGGGCTTCGCCGATGGCGACCAGTTGATCGGCAGCTAAGGCTTTATAAAAGCTGCTGACTTCTTGGACGGTAATCCCAGAAGCCGAGGAATGCGATTCACCCAAACCTTGAATTTTATTTTGATTGCCGACGCGCCGCCAAAAGTATCGCCGTTCTCGTTCAAACCAGTAGATGTTGGTGCGAGTGGGGTTGATAAAGCTGTGGGTTTCCTCTACAACCGATGCAAGGCGGTGGCTGAGGTTAGGAAGCGATCGCATCTTGGTCAGTAGGGAAAACAGGGGTTCTTCCGGGCGTTTGGTTTGTTGGCGGTGCCAATTCGTCTCAATTTGGTTTAAAGTGCCTGCTAATTCCCCAAAGATCATGGAAAGTCTGGCTTTTTCATCAGAACGCGGCGAGGTTCCCCACAGGGTCGATCCGAGGATGACGACGCCAAAACATAGGGCGCGGTAGCGGATCGGGAAAATCATGGTGCCCTGAATGTTGAAGGTTTGGGCAATTTTTCGCCATTCCCCCGCCCGCCGTTCTTCGCGCAGATCGGGGACGCCAACCGGACGCTGCTGGATGACAACTTGTTCGAGGAGGTCTCCAGGGCTGAGAACAAAGCGCTGTCTGAGAACGGAGGTGTTGCCCGCTGGCATCATTCCGCCTTTGCCAAACAGACGGTGTTCGACGCGATCGTACAATCCGATCCAGATCAGATGGTAGTCAAATTCCGAACGAATGTACTGAATCGTCGTTTCAATTAAAACATCAATGTTTTCCTCTTCCCGCAAGGTTTGCAGGACTCGCCCCAAGGCAACGAGTTGTTTTTCCGAGTCGGTTGGTTTTTGTTGCTGACCCATGTGCCGAGTTTAGCGTTTAGATTTTTAGATGTGAGAATTCAAATCTAAAACCCAAATTTAAGCCTGAATGTTCGATCCCTATCAAAGTCTAATCCGTCCCCTGCTCTTTACTGGACTTAAAGCCGATCCAGAAGCGTTGCATCAGCAAGTTATGCGGGTGCTGGGCTGGCTCGATTCCCGATTGGATTCTCCGGTGGAGACGCTGCGCGAACGCTTCGCGAATCGCAATTCGACGCGAGCGATCCAATCGGCTCTACTGCAATCGTTCTCGGAGTGCGATCCTCGCCTGAAACAATCTCTTTGGGGGTTAACGTTTCCTAACCCTGTCGGTTTAGCGGCAGGATTCGATAAGGATGGTGTTGCTGCCCGAATTTGGCATTGCTTGGGTTTCGGTTTTGCAGAACTCGGAACGGTCACGCAGCACGCCCAACCAGGTAATCCCCAACCCCGATTATTTCGCTTGGTGAGCGACAGAGCGGTTCTGAATCGCATGGGATTTAATAATCAAGGTGCTGCTGCAATGGCATTACAGCTCAGTCGGGGGGATGCGGGGCGCGAGCGTCCTATTCCCCTAGGCGTGAATCTGGGTAAATCTAAGGTAACACCCCTAGAGCTTGCTGCGTCAGACTATGTTGCGAGTTTTTCGACTTTGCAAAACTGGGGCGACTATTTTGTCGTCAATGTTTCTTCTCCCAATACGCCGGGGTTGCGATCGCTCCAAGATGCGGCCCAGTTAGAACGCATTTTAGATGCCCTCCAATTTGCTAATAATACACAAAGGCCGCTGTTTGTCAAGATTGCACCTGATTTAGAAACCGACGCGATCGCAGATGTCATTCAACTCGCTCAGACCTATCAGCTTTCGGGGATTATTGCCACCAACACCACCATTCGCCGCGATGGGTTGAAAACTCAAATTTTGCCGCAAACCGGGAAACCCATCGTTGACGAAGCCGGAGGAATAAGCGGCGCGCCCCTGCGCGATCGCTCCACCGAAGTCATCCGCCTGATTTGGCAACAAACCCAGGGTCAATTGCCCATCATTGGCGTTGGCGGTATATTTACCCCGGAAGATGCATGGGAAAAGATAACCGCAGGTGCTAGTTTGGTGCAAATCTACACGGGCTGGATATACGAAGGGCCTTGGGCAATTAAACGAATTTTATTAGGCTTGCTGCAAAAGCTAGACGAGCATCATCTCAGTCATATCTCGGAAGCCGTCGGTTTATCTCATCGAGAGGTTTAAAAACTATGTTATTCCATGATGATTGGACATCCAACTTCCTGAAAACAAACGGCGTCAGATTGCATTATGTCAGCGCGGGTCAAGGACCTTTGTTGCTGTTGTTACATGGATTTCCGGAGTTTTGGTACTCCTGGCGACATCAATTAAGCGAATTTGCCAACGACTATCGCGTCGTCGCCTTAGACCTGCGGGGATATAATCTCAGCGAAAAGCCCCAGGATCTTTCAGCTTACCGAATTTCTGAATTAGTCAATGATATCGCTGGGGCGATCGCCGCCTTGGGAGAAACCCGATGCAGTTTAGCCGCCCATGACTGGGGAGGAGTCATCGCTTGGCACTTTGCCTATACGTATCCCCATCTTCTCGACCGCCTGATTATTATGAATTGCCCGCATCCGGCTAAATTTCAAGACGGAATGCGTCTTCCCCAACAATGGTTGAAAAGTTCGTATATGCTATTTTTCCAACTCCCCTTTGTCCCAGAGTGGTTGCTGCAATCTTTAGACTATCAATTGATTGCCAGCTCATTTAAAGCCTTAGCTGTCAATCAACAGGCTTTTAGCCCCCAGGATCTAGAAGCCTATAAGGATGCTGTCGGTCAACGGGGGGCTTTAACGGCGATGCTCAACTATTATCGCAATCTCCCCTCTAGTCTGAGCGGTAATAAAACCTGGGACGTGCTTTCCATTCCCACTTTAATGATTTGGGGAGAAAACGATCCGGCTTTAGGGAAAGAACTCGTCGAAGGAACAGAGAACTACGTCAGCCATTTGCAACTCCAGTACATTGCCAACTGCGGTCATTGGGTACAGCAAGAATATCCCCATCAGGTCAATCAATTCATGCGCTATTTTCTGCAAAATTAAGACTTCTAACAGAAAATTAAGCCAGAAACGCGATCGCGCTCATTTGCTATTGATGCAATATTTTTATGCAAACCCCTCAATAAATCGGCATAATCGAATTAGTCAAGATAGCGAAGACAGGTCTTTGCGCGTTTAGCTCGCTTCCCTACCTCAAAAGGGATACCTGTGATGTAGGAACTCAAGGTTAATTCGGACAGTCCCCAGTGCTGGAACGATTCACCTGACTGGTTTTAAACACCATTTTGCCGCCTGCAAGCTACAGCACCTAGCCCAACAGCACTCATCACAAAGCGCTTTGCTATCGCCCCAGTTCCGCGTTAATTTAACTTCATTTACTCTCACCCGGCGGCGAATGCAGCGACTTATTTACCCATCAGCGCCGACATATCTGGTTTTGATTTATCTGGTACTGTTTCTCGTCTTGAGCTATTTAACCCAATTTTGGGATAGCCTGACTGGACAAACCCTTTGGTATGTCCCAATGGGATTAAGTTTAGCTTTGTTAATCCGCTACGGTTGGCGCTACCTGCCTTTGGTGCTGTTAGGACGCTGGTTATCTGATTTTTGGCTAGTTCCGCTTCCGCTTCCCGCTTGGGTGGTTTTCAGTTTATCTGGAATCTATGCTGGAGGTTATGGGTTAGCGGCCCATCTACTTCGCCGCTTTCTTAAACCTCCTTCACAAATTGGCTATCTGCGGGGGACTAGCTTGTTTGTGTTGGTGGTGTTAGGTCTAGTCTCTGCGATCGCCAGCGCAGGAACAACTTTATTAAGCCTAGCCGACGCAATTCCAGATTTTGCCCCCTTTAGCTTAGGA
>JAAHGE010000258.1 GCA_010672635.1 Desertifilum sp. SIO1I2
TTGGAAAGAAAAATTGATAGTGGTCTAAATCGAGTTCTCCAGAGAACGATGCTAAATCTTTAGCATTCGCCCCCCAACCATGCAAGCAAACGACTAACCCAACTGGTGTTTGAGAATTTGTACGCGGAACGCTGATAAATTCGAGTGACAAAGTTGGCTCTCCAGAATTGGAATGAGTAGGTACTCTAGATTGGCAGGCGTTGAGCAGCAATGGTGTTGCTAGGGTAGCACTTGAGTATTTTAGAAAGGAACGGCGCTTCATCAAATCTCAAGTAACAATCTACTTCTACGATAAACTTCCAGGACGCATCTGTATCAGCTTGGTCTATCCTGGTTAATGCATAAGTTTAGGACGATCGCAAAACAATGGCACCGCTAGCTCTGCTGAGTACCTCAGATAAAACTGGACTGATTGACTTAGCCCGCAGTTTGGTAGAAGAATTTGGCTTTGATTTAATTAGCAGTGGGGGTACGGCAAAAGCCTTAAAAGAGGCGGGTTTGCCTGTCACCAAGGTCGCTGACTATACGGGTTCCCCAGAGATTTTAGGGGGACGAGTCAAAACCTTACACCCGCGCATTCATGGGGGAATCTTAGCACGAGGCGTGCGAGAAACAACGGGTGATGGCGTTGCGCCGAGTCCGGAAGTAGACCAAGATATGACCGATTTGGCGAATAATGAGATTCGCTCGATTGATTTGGTGGTGGTAAATCTTTACCCGTTTGAGCAAACCATTGCCCAGTCTGATGTCACTTTAGCAGAGGCAATCGAACAAATTGATATTGGTGGGCCGGCGATGTTACGCGCTTCGGCTAAGAATTTCACCTATTTGACGGTGCTGTGCAATCCTTCCGATTACGATGCCTACTTGCAAGAGTTGCGACAAAATGGTGGAAAGACGAGGTTAGAATTCCGTCAAGCTAAGGCTTTACAAGCATTTTTGCATACGGCAGCTTACGATCGCGCAATTTCCGATTACCTGGCGCAACAATCCCAGACGGAGGCGGGTTTACCAGAACAGTTTGCTGTATCGGGGACTCAAATTCAAGCGTTGCGTTACGGGGAAAACCCGCATCAACCCGCCGCTTGGTATCAAACGGGTACGGCGGCGACGGGTTGGAGTTCTGCTCAAAAGCTGCAAGGGAAGGAACTCAGTTATAACAATTTGGTAGATTTGGAGGCGGCGCGGCGAATTATTGCTGAGTTTAACGATAAGCCAGCGGCGGCGATTCTCAAACATACGAATCCTTGCGGGGTGGCGTTGGGTGAGAGTTTGACGGAGGCGTATCAAAAGGCGTTTGCGGCGGATTCGGTTTCGGCGTTTGGGGGTATTGTTGCTCTCAATCGTCCCATTGATGCTGCGACGGCGACGGAATTAACGAAGACTTTTTTAGAATGCGTAGTTGCGCCCGGTTGCGAACCTCAAGCGCGGGAAGTTTTGGCGGCGAAGTCGAATCTGCGAATTCTGGTTTTGCCTGAGTTGGCAACGGGGCCTGAGTATACTGTAAAGGCGATCGCAGGAGGTTTACTCGTACAAGCATCCGATGATGCGGTGGAAAATCCCCAAAACTGGCAAGTCGTGACGGAAAAGCAACCGACTCCAGCCCAGCTTGAGGAGTTGCTGTTTGCCTGGAAAGTCTGCAAGCACGTTAAGTCTAACGCAATTGTGGTGACGCGCGATCGCACCACCCTCGGCATTGGTGCCGGTCAGATGAATCGGGTGGGTTCTGTTAAAATTGCCCTAGAACAGGCAGCGGCGAATACCCAAGGGGCAATTCTGGCAAGCGATGGGTTTTTCCCGTTTGATGACTCGGTGAAAACGGCTGCGGCTGCGGGAGTTGCGGCGATTGTTCAACCCGGTGGTAGTTTGCGGGATAAAGATTCTATCCAAGCCGCCAATGAGTTAGGCCTAGTGATGGTATTGACGGGAATTCGTCACTTTTTACACTAATCTTTGCGTTGGGTGATGGGTTGTTAGCACTCCATCACCTCCTCTCAATCGACTTACTTTTTCTCACAATGGAAACTTTATCTCAATCCTCGCCTGCGAAAGAAATTAAAGTTACGCTATTGTTAATGGGCGGCCATCATTACACCATTACTGTCAAATCGGATTCGCCTTTGTTAGTCAATCTCCTGAGAACGGTTGCAGCCCAAACCCAATCTCAATCGACGGGTTCTTCTAAGTTATTTCAAGTTCCAGTCAATGACGATCAACAGGCGCTTTGGTTTCCCAGCCATCATCTAGTTGGGGTGGTGACAGAACCGCCCATTTTTGCCCAGTCTCAACCTCAATCCGCGCCAATATTAGAACAACCAACGACCTCTCAAATCATCCAACACGCGACGCCAAAACCACCTGCACCCGATCCAATTATTTCCTCTGATTTTATTCAGTTAGAACAATTTTTGACGCCTGCTGAAACCAATCGATTAATCAAATATGTAATTAAAAACGAGCGTAATTTTGTGCCGACTAGCACTTCTACCGGCGAAGCAGACTATCGTAAATCGATGGTATTACACCACTTTCCGGAGTTTTCTCAGTTAATGATTAAGCGAATTAAGGAAGTAACGCCGGAAATTTTAACTCGATTAGAAATACCTCAATTTAATATCTCGGATGTTGAGTGCCAATTAACCCTTCATAATGATGGCAATTATTATAAAGTGCATAACGATAGCGGTTCGGCAGATACATTGACTCGCGAACTGACTTATGTTTACTATTTTAATCGCCAACCCAAGGCATTTAGCGGAGGAGAATTGGTCATTTATGATAGTAAGGTTGTCAATAATTATTATGTGGCAGCAGAAACTTACAAGGTAGTAGAACCGCACCATAATAGCGTGGTCTTTTTCCCCAGTCGTTATATGCATGAAGTCTTACCCGTGAGCGTTCCCTCGCGGGCTTTTATGGATAGTCGGTTTACCATTAATGGTTGGGTTAGACGAGCGGCATAAAGTCGCTTTAAATCTCGCGAAAGGCAACGCGATCGCGCCCTCGATCTTTCGCCTCGTATAAAGCCGTATCTGCGGTAGCAATTAATACATCTGGAAGAACATCAGCACAGGGGACGGTACTGGCAACGCCTAAACTAAACGTAACGTAAGGACTCACCCTCGATCCAGGATGGCTCATTTTCAAGTCTTTCACCGCTTGGCGAATGGACTCTGCCACTTGAATTGCGCCTTGAATCGGAGTTTGAGGCAGAACAATGGCAAACTCTTCTCCACCATAGCGGCTCACCAAATCGGCCGGACGCCGCGCCATGCGTTGTAAGACTTGAGCCACATGTTGCAAGCAGAAGTCGCCGCCTAAATGACCGAAGAAATCATTGTAAAGCTTAAAGAAATCAATATCGCACAGAATCAACGATAGAGGCTTGCGTTCGCGGGTGAGAGAACGCCATTGTTCGTTTAAGTATTCATCAAAGCGGCGGCGATTGGCCAATCCTGTGAGGCTATCAAGGGTTGCTAGTTTTTGCAACTGCTGGTTGGCTTGTTCGAGTCTTTGATAGAGTTCTGCTTGTTGAATGGCGATCGCCACTTGGGTAGCAAGCTGCTGTAATAGCGCAACTTCGTAGGATCGCCAAATTCGCGGAGATTGACAATCTTGAGCAATTACCGAACCCCAAAACCCCATCTGCTCTGGCACAACGCCGGAGGGCAAACCGGGCGAGAGTTCCAAAACCATCGGTGTCTTAGCCCGATCCCACTCCCGATTTTGCACCAAAGGAACGGCTAAAAATGCCTGAATCTGAAACTGTTTGAGAAACAGTAAAGCACGGGGCGATAAATTAGCGGTTTGAATATTCGTAACGGCAACCGTCGAAACCTGCTGAAACGGTTGAATTTGCCGAGGATCGAATGCTTCATCCCCAAATTGCGCGCCCAGCATAGTCTTCCAGGGAGGGCTGACCGATTCTACCATCACCACCCCCCGACCGTCGGGATAATGGCGATAAATAATTGTGCGGTCTACCTGCAAAAACTGTCGCACTTCTGCAACCGTCGTATCTAGAATATCCCGAAGATTCAAAGAGGCACGAATGCGTTGCGCCATTGAACTGATTAAACGTTCGCGTTCGGTTTGCTGGCGCAGGGCACATTCAGCCAATTTGCGTTCTGTAATATCAAAGGCAGTGGTTAAGGCTGCTGTTTGTCCTTGAAACTCGATGCTGGCTCGCGTGCATTCCAGCCAGCGTTCTTCTCCTGTTTTGCGGATAATTTTCAACTCCAGTCGGGCGGGGATAGTGGAGTAACGCATCAAGCGCTTTAAGAGTTGTTGAGATTCGGGGGCGAATAAATGCCAGTAGTTGCAATGTAACAACTCCGCTTGAGTATAACCGGCGATCGCTTCTGCGGCGGGATTGACATATAAAAGACGCTTACCCCGAATAATCGCAATCCCAGCAGTTGCAGACTCTGCTAGGGAGCGAAACTTAATTTCACTTTCGCTTAAGGCTCTTTCGGCTTGCTTGCGTTCGGTAACGTCTTGGGCAGCGCCGAGGATGCGTTTTGGCGTGCCATCGGGGTTTCGGGTAAATACGGTATCGCGGCTGTGCAACCAGCGCCACTCGCCATTTTTATGGCGCAGGCGATATTCTAGCGAGAGAATTTCACCATCTTTTGCCTCGTACAGTTGGAGGATTGCTGAAGGCAATTTTTGGGTAAAATCATCCGGATGCATTAACTCTGAAAATAGGCGGTTGCCGAATTCGTGCAATTCATCTAGGCTGTAGCCGAGCAGGGTGGTCAGTTCGGAATTGACGTAGACATTTTTTTGCAAGTCTAAGTCATAGACGTAGAGCAGAACGGGCACGGCGTCCGCGATTTGCTGTAAAAAATACTGATGCTCTTGTAAGGCTTGCTCAATTTGCTTAATCTCGGTGAGATCGCGAGTCACCGATAAAACAAAGGCAACCGAACCGTCTTCAGCATATTCTGGAACGAGCAGCGATTGCAGATAGCGCCGTCCTAGGACTGTCGGTAACTCTAATTCAACGCGATGGGGTTGAGCCGTGTCAAAGACTTGTTGAAGGGCGCTAGTACACAGTTCGATGACTTCTGGAGAACAGCCTAAATCGGCGTGAGTTTTGCCTAAAAAGTAATGTCTGGGGACGTCGCTGAGGGTTTCAATGGCGGGGTTGGCGTAAACATGGCGATATTGCGAATCGAAGCGGGCAATGATATCGGGGGTGTTTTCAGCAACGGTTTGAAAGTCTTGTTCGCGCCGTTCTAGTTGCGTTTGGATCGAGACGCGATCGCTAATATCAGTATCGGTTCCGCTCATCCGGTAGGGGTTGCCCTCGCTGTCATAAAAGGCGGTGCCTCTAGCTAAGATCCAGCGAATGCTGCCATCTTTGTGCAGCATCCGATGTTCGACTTCAAAGTGCGGGGTGTGTTTGCCAAAGTGGGCGTTAACGGCGGCTTCTACTTTCGGTACATCTTCGGGATGCACCAGTTGACTCCAGGTATCCATATGGTTGCGGATTTCTTCGTCTGCGTAGCCTAGCATCGCCTTTAAGATGGGGTCGAGGTAAATTTCGTTGGTTTTGAGGTTCCAGTCCCAAATCCCCACTTGTCCGGCTTGGGTGGCGATCGCATAGCGCTGTTGACTTTTGAGTAGGGCGTTTTCGATTTGCTGGCGTTCGGTAATGTCTTCAGCAATGCCTACATAGTACAGGAGGTTTCCGGTGGTGTCTTGAATGGCATAGTTGCGTTCGTTAATCCAGCGAATGCTGCCATCGGCGCAAACGATGCGGTAGCAGCGCTCTGGGTGAGGTTCGTTCTTGGTGTAGGGGATGCAGAGGCGATCGCGATCTTCGGGATGGACGTATTCTAACCAGGCGAGGGGCGACTCTTCCAACTCCCGATGGGGAGTGCCCCATAGGGCTTGATAGGCGGGAGAGAGATAGCGCTTTTCGATTAAGTCTGGGGTGGTGATAAAGAAGACAATGGGGATATGCTCGATCAGTTGGCGAAATTCTTGCAGGTTGATTTCTTGAACGTTGAGAAGCTGCCGCAGGTAACGCAGTTCGCTTTGAAGGCGTTGGTTCTCTTGCGCGAGGGCGGGGGCGTCAACGGGCTGGATGGGCGTCAACTCGCGGAGAATCAGGAGGTGGCGGTTCTCATCAATATGACGGACGAGTTTATAGCGCGCGAGCAGTAACTGAGCTGGAAAGACTCGTAATTGCAGTTGTCCTGTCTCTGGTAAGCTCTCGTGAAACGGTAAGCTAAGCGCGATTCCGGAACGGATCGCTTCGCGAATCGCGTCGTCGCCGTGTAAAAATTCTTGGAAGTAACGTCCGATCAGTTGTGCTTTGGGCTGGTTGAATAGGGTGCAAGCCGCTAGATTCACCAGGCAATATTGTCCGCAATCATCCAGAATCAATAGGGCGTCTAGCGCCTCCTCAAACCCTATCTTGAAGTAGGATTGCGCGGATTCGTCTACCTTTAACTGAGCGTGACTGGTACTTTCCGATTTAACCCCATCAAAACTCATTGAATGGATGACTCAAAGTGGATTGGGATTTGGGTGGGCAGATAATATCAGACTTGCGTAAATCTACTTTAAAAATTTTATTACGTTCCTTGGGACAAGTTGACTGAAGCGAGACTATACTTTATATTTCTCTAAAATGAGTATAAGTGGATACTCTGTAAATTTATTTTGGCGGGAGAAAAAATTTACAGGATACAAACATTCAACAACTTTGAGTTTGCAATTACTTAAAATAAATCAGTAAGTTCAATCCGGGAATGGTACGAGATAGCGTCCACAGGATCAGCGTCATATAGAGCAAGCCTAAACTCCACTGATACCAAACGAGGGCGCTAATGTAACCGGGTACGGCGCGATCGCGCAGGCGAATATCATTGAAGCCAAATCTTAACCAATTGTTAAGGCTAAGATCGTAGTAGTTGAGTAGGTTCCAGCGCCGATCCAA
>JAAHGE010000259.1 GCA_010672635.1 Desertifilum sp. SIO1I2
AAATTCTTCTAGTAGAAGACGATCGGATGGCAGCGGACATCCTCAGCCAACAACTGACTGCCCATCACTACAGTGTTGAAATTGCCACGGATGGTCAAATCGGCTTAGAACTGGCTCAAACCTTCCCCTACGATTTGCTTCTAGTCGATATCATGCTGCCCTATCTCAATGGGATCGACTTGTGTCGCCAACTGCGATCGCGCGGCTTGCAGATGCCGATTCTGTTACTCAGTGCCCGGAATCAAATTGGCGATCGCGTCATGGGTTTAGAAGCAGGAGCCGATGATTACCTAGTCAAGCCCTACGAATATTCAGAGCTAATGGCTCGGATTCAAGCCTTACTGCGACGGGGCAGTTCGACACTCCCCACCGTACTCACCTGGGAAAAACTGCAACTCGATCCCAACGCCTGTCAAGTCACCTATAACGAAAAACGCGTGCATCTCACCCCTAAAGAGTACGGCATTCTAGAGCTGTTCTTACGAAATCCCCAACGAACCTTTAGCCGCAGCGCCATCCTCGATCGCATCTGGTTGAGTGGAGAATATCCTCAAGAAGAAGCCGTCTCAACTCAAATTAAAGGGTTGCGCCAGAAATTAAAAACCGCCGGACTGATGGCAAACTTAATTGAAACCGTCTATGGCTTGGGTTATCGCTTAAAAGTACCCCCTTCAGAAGAATCTCAGCCGCGTCGAGCCAATAAGCACCAAGCGGAAGCCAAAGTGCAAGCCGTGGTTCGGCAGATGCAAAACAACTTTAAAGAGAATTTTGACTCGCAGCTTATCTTATTTGAGCAAGCGATCGCCCAACTTGCCACCGATACCCTTGACGAGCAATTGCGTTCTGCGGCTTTAGCTGAAGCCCATCGCTTAATTGGTTCGTTGGGTTCGTTAGGCTTGCTCCCCGGATCGGCGATCGCCCGCCGGATCGAACAGTTGTTGCGGGGCACCGTTCTGGGGAAACTGGAAGGGCAACAACTTGCAGAATGGGTTGAAAATCTCAAGCAAGCTGTAGAAGACCCCCCGTCTTCAGTGATTGAACCTCAACCCCAGTTAGCATCAAGGCGGTTGTTAATTGTTGATGATGATTGCATCCTCACCGAACGACTCAAACACGAAGCGATCGCTTGGGGCTTCCAAGTAGAAATTGCCACCGATCCGGCTGCTGCGAGACTCCTGGTTGTCACCTCTGTTCCCGATGCGATCGCCCTAGATTTAACGTTTCCCCAAACCGCAGAAAGCGGTCTGACGTTGCTAGCAGAACTTACCCAACAAGCACCCCATATTCCAGTATTAGTGATGACGGGGCGCAACCAATTAAGCGATCGCGTTGCTGTTGCTCGTCTCGGCGGACATACCTTTTTAGAGAAACCCCTACATCCCAAAGAAATCTTAAAAGCCGTGGTTCAAGAACTCGACCGCCACCAGAAAGCCGAAGCCAAAATCTTAATTTTGGATGACGATCCTACCGTCTTAGCTGCATTGGTCAATCTCCTAGAACCGTGGGGATTTCAGGTCAGAACGCTGTCAGATCCGCAGCAATTTTGGCAGATTTTAGAAGCCTGCACCCCCGATTTGCTGATTTTAGATATTGAGATGCCCGGATTTAGCGGCATCGAACTGTGCCAGGTGGTTCGCAGCGATCCCCGTTGGACGCTGTTACCCGTCATTTTTTTATCCAGCCATCACAGTGCTGAGATGATTTATCAGGTCTTTGCAGTCGGTGCAGACGACTACGTTCAGAAACCGATTGTTGGCCCCGAATTGATTGCTCGGATCTTAAATCGCCTAGAACGGACTCGCATTTTACGACGATTTGCCGAACTAGAACGCGCCATGCCGAGATGTGCCAATCTTAAGGACGGGTGAGATAGCAATGACAATCGGGTTTTTGAATCAGCGTTTCCATCAGGGAGTTAAGCGCGATCGCCGCTAGCAGCCCTCCCCCATAACTCCCTTCCAGGGTGATATAAGGCACGGATAGGTTCATCAGTCGTCGTTTAGCGGCGGGTGCGTGGCTAAAACCGATGGGCATTCCGACAACTAAGGCGGGTTGAATCTGCTGCTGTTCGATCAGCTTGCAGGCTGCCAGCAAGGCGGAGGGGGCGTAGCCGATCGCCAGGAGGCTATGGGGCGGGAGGTGTTGCAAGCGTTCCTGGGCGATCGCGCATTCCCAAAAAGCCTGTTCTGCTTCCGTGGGGCCGGCAAGATGCGGATCGCGAACCAGGCTTTCCACCGAGCAACCTAAATGCGCCAGTCGCGTTCGATCCAGCGCCGCCGCCACCATTGGCACATCTGTCACCACGGTTTGTCCGGCTTTGAGCGCTTGACGAGCAGTGGCGATCGCCGTAGCACTCAGTCGCACAAAATTCACCAAACTCACATCTCCGCAAGCGAGAACCAGTTGATGCAGTAGATGTACCGTAATTTCCGAGTAACCCGACAAATCGGGTAATAAGCGCTGCAAAGATTCTTGAAAGGCTTCAGGATGAGTCATCGTTTCTGCATCCAGCTTCGCCCACAACCGATCCAAATTTCCCAACCCAGTTTGAGCATCAACCTCTAGCTGCTTTAACTGCGCCAAGGCTTCAATTTGCAGCGTTTGGCAATCCGCATCTCGCCCTAGCAATCCTTCTAAAGCCGAAGTGGTTTGGCGCAACCGAGTTAACTGTTGAACGGCTAGCCGATAGTGTTGTTGTAACTGAGCGATTAAGGTGGAATGCATCGGAGTATCGAGATCGTCTGCCAATAGCTGGCGAATGTGACGCAACTGAAACCCCTGCTGCTTGAGCGCCACTATCCGCCGCAACCGCCCGACATCCTGCTGCGTATACAGGCGATAGTTTCCGGCGGAGCGTTGAGCCGGGGGTAAGAGGCCCAAGCGATGGTAATGCCTTACCATGCGGGGCGTTGTTCCTCCGCCAACGGTCTGCGTGAGTTCTTTGATCGTGAGATACGTTTCCAAAGTTGTTGGCTCCCCGGCTTGACATTGACACTAATGTCAATGTTTAGGGTAAAAGAGTACCAATTTCAACACCTCAAACGATGCGTTCTGCAAGTTCTGCTCCTATTCGTTTCTCCCTTTTGCAACTGCGGGAACATCCAGAAGCTTTCATGGCTTTGGTTTGTGCGCTTCTGGTTATCCTGGGCTGGTATACCCTCAATCTAGGTTGGATTGGCGTTGCCTTGTTCATTCTGACCGTTGCCTATGTAGTGGGAGGCTTGGAAAGCGCCCGCGAAGGGATGACAACGCTGATTCAGGAAAAAGAACTGGATGTAGACCTGTTAATGATTGTCGCCGCTTTGGGGGCCGCTGGTTTGGGGTTATGGCGTCGGGAATATGACATGATTGTGGACGGCGCGGTACTCATCCTGATTTTTGCGATCAGTGGGGCTTTGGAAGGGTATGCCATGCAGCACACCGAACGCAGCATTCGGGGGTTGATGAACTTGACGGTGGATACTGCCCGCTTAGTCCGTCAGGGGGGGGAGGAAAGGGTACCCGTTTCGGCGCTACACATTGGCGATCGCGTTTTGGTGAAACCTGGGGAGTTGGTGCCAACCGATGGTCGGGTTGTGGAAGGGTTCAGCGTCCTCAATCAGGCTTCGATTACTGGGGAGTCGATTCCCGTGGAAAAGACGGTGGGCGATGAGGTGTTTGCCGGAACGATCAATGGGACTGGATCGCTGCGAATTGAGATTCATCAACCCCCGGAAAGCAGTCTAATTCAGCGCATTATCCGCCTCGTGCAACAGGCACAAACGGAAGCACCTCCTTCTCAGCAGTTTATTGAACGGTTTGAGCGGGGATATGCTAAAGCGATTGTGGTGGGGGGGTTGCTCCTGGGGATTTTGCCCCCGTTTCTGGTGGGTTGGAGTTGGGAAGAGACGATTTATCGGGCGTTAATTTTTCTAGTGGTGGCTTCTCCCTGCGCGTTGATGGCTTCAATTATGCCCGCGCTGCTTTCGGGGATTGCCAATGGAGCCAGACAGGGGATTTTATTTAAAAATGGGGCGCAGTTGGAACAGATTGGACGAGTTAGGGCGATCGCCTTTGACAAGACGGGAACGCTGACTACAGGTCAGTTACAGGTGGTGGATCTGTTCGCCCCTCAAGAATCGCGGTTGCTGCAAGTGGCGGCGGCGTTAGAAAGTTTGTCGGAACATCCCCTAGGAGAGGCAATCGTGCAAGCCGCCCGCCAGCGGGGTTTGACGTGGCCCGAAGCGGTTGGCGGCCAAGCCCAGGTGGGGCGGGGGATTGCGGGGACGGTTGAGGGAGAAAGGGCGATCGCGGGGAAGGTGGATTTTGTGCAAGCGGAGGTTCGGGCGATTCCCCCCGACTGGCGAACCTCAGCCCAGCGATGGGAAAGCCAAGGAATGACGGTGGTTTGGGTTGCCCACGCCGGGGAGTTGTTGGGATTGCTAGCGGTGGCCGATACGGTGCGTTTGGGAGCAAAAATGGCGATCGCTCGCTTGCGACAACTGGGCGTTGAGGAGATTGTGATGCTAACGGGCGATCGCGATCGGGTGGCTTGCAGCATCGCCGAGCAACTGGGCGTCGATCGCGTCTATGCAGAGCTATTACCGGAAGATAAGGTAGCAGTGATTCGCCAACTCCAAAAACAATATCAAACGGTGGCAATGGTGGGAGATGGGATTAATGATGCCCCCGCTTTAGCTCAAGCCTCGGTGGGGATTGCGATGGGAACTGCGGGAAGCGATGTGGCTCTAGAAACAGCAGATATTGTGTTAATGGCCGATCGCCTGGAGAAGTTAGAACAAGCCATTCGTCTCGGTCGTCGCGCTCAAACGGTGGTCAAGCAAAATATCGCGTTTGCGATCGCGTTTGTGGTGCTATTGTTAGTTGCTAATTTTGTCGGTAAAATGCCCCTCCCCTTGGGCGTTCTCGGTCATGAAGGCTCAACGGTTGCTGTCACCTTAAGCGGGTTGCGGTTATTAAGAGGCTAAGTTGCATTCTCTGTCAATAGCTTGGGGGCGATTCCCGCAGGGATCGCTTCGCGAATCGCACTCCTCGTCACCCGCAGTAGATCGGGTGCCAGACTGCGCCACGAACCCCATGAGGCACAAGCAAACGCGATCGCCCTTATGTAAACATGACTGAGATTGCACTCAACTCCGACCAATTCAAAGAGGTCTTGAAAGCTACAATCCTCAAACTCTTTCATGAAAATCGAGAAGAATTTTCTCAGCTTCTATCCGAAATTATCAAGGATATTGCTATGGAACAAGCTACTCAAGAAGGGAAAGCAACGGAATCTGTTAGCCGAGACGATATTTTCAGGATTCTGGAGTCGTAATCTAAAGCTACGGCGTATGCTATGAAATCACTCTGGAGTTATACACCTCTCTGAAAGCTTGTTTATTTCTCCTAGCAAATTGTATGCAATGAGCCGTCCCGTAATAGCACCATCTAGGTTGTCGTAGAAGTAAGAAGAATGAGCATCTTCGGCTGCAATAACCATTGCCAAATCGGATTGTCCAAGAGTTCTTAATGTTTTCTCTGTCCCGTTAGCATCTTGCCAAACGTACTGATCGTAAAATAGGAGTTCAGAACCTATTTCATCTTCTATAGCAGCTTTTAAGGGATAGGCAATTAGATCGGAAGAATGTATAATATTGACCCACCTCAGTTTATGCGAATTAGTATTAGACTTTCTACTGGCTGTCTTTAGAAAAGAATTAATAGAAGAAAAGTTAATATCTAGCATTTCTTTAAGAAACAATAATGGCGAACCTAATGTTGTGATGCTAACTAAATCTAACTGATTTAATCTCTCACGGAATATGAAACTTGGATCGTCACTACTTAGAACCTGGGAAAAAAGAAGATCCCATAAAATAAAACTTCCCAGAGAGTGAGCAATGAAATGAATCTGATTGTGCCTGGGATAATCATTTATAAATCCACTCAGTTGCTCAGAAATAGTTTTGCGAATTCTTTTTCCTCGTTCAGGGTTTTGGTAGATTAAAAAGTCTCCCAAAAAATCACTAATAAATTGACTTCTCCGGTCTTTATATCTGTATACATCATGGTGCCAACCTTGATACTCTGTATGATTGGCAGAGGCTCTTAAAACATCTTTTTCGATACAATCAATAATTTTATATTTCTTGTTATTGAACAAGTTTCCCCAACTTGAATAAAAATCTATTTTCTTATAGAGCGGTCGTTTGTCAAGTTCCTTTTTGATATTTTTTATGAGTGCATCAGCATAGCTAGAGTTCTTTGTGCTAACACCATGAATCAAAAAGACAAGATTACCTTCGTCAGAATTCAACGTTCTTCACCTTCGATAGTTATGAAAGGCAGCACCCCGCAATTGGCAAAAATCGCCAATGATGATTGGGTGTATTCGAGCTAATGTAGGTGTTTTGATTTTAGTAGGCGCGATCGCGCTTTGATAAGTTGTTGTACTGTCCTCACTCAGCACTCTGCATTCTAGTCAGTGCGATCGCGATGATTTTAATGTTGTTAAGGAAACAAACCTAAACGAATCCATAGCTGCCGCGCTGTTACTTGTGCTTGGCTGTTCATCTCTAAACAAGCGATTGTTACTGTTCCAATAGATGTTTTACCTAAGAGCGTTCCAGACTCGCTATTTACTTGAAAATGATCGTTCCATTGGTCTTGTCTTGGGTTAAACAAGCGAACTTCCGTATCGGAGTCAGGTTCTATGCCACTGATCCGAGTGCCTTTATGGAGATTGCAGGAGCGACAAGCCAAAGCAAGATTGAATTCGGTATCAGTACCGCCTCGGTAAAGGGGTATAATATGTTCGACTTCAAACGGGAAGTTGAATACTAGTTCTGGAGCATGACAGTATTCACAGCGATGGGATGCACGCTCGGCAACTAAAGTATAGAACGGGTTCATTGATTGAGTTGTTG
>JAAHGE010000026.1 GCA_010672635.1 Desertifilum sp. SIO1I2
GAGCGCATCATCGCCTGCTAAATGCCCGTAGGTATCGTTATAGAGCTTAAAGTAATCCACATCCACCAAAATTAACGAAATTGGCGCTTGTTCCTTCGCCAACCGCTCCCACTGTTGCTGGAGGGTATCATCAAAACAGCGGCGATTGGCCAGTTGGGTTAAACCATCTAAAGCTGCAAGTCGCTCTAACTCCTGATTTGCCCGTTGTAATTGATGGTAGAGTTCCGATTGTTGAATCGCGATCGCCGCTTGAGTGGCTAACTGGTTAAATAAATTAATCTCCCCTTGCTGCCATTGGCGGGTACTGCGACACTGATGAGCAATCAACAATCCCCATAAACACTCCTGTTGCAGGATCGGAACCACCAAGTTCGCCTTGATCTGCAAGCTTTTCAGCAACTCAACATGACAAGAAGATAAGTTTGCTGTTTCGATATTCGTAATCGCTCTGGTATTTCCCTGCTGATAGTAGACAGCATGGGTTGATTGAAAGCAAGTATCCATCACATGGAATCCCAAAATAGAAGGGCACCCTTCCCCTAGAGATTCAACCGCAACCAACCCGCTCCAATCTGGCTCAAAACGATAAATCACCACGCGATCCACTGCAAAGAGCTGTCGCACCTCATCAGCCGTGGTTTGCAAAATATAATCTAACTCTAGCGATTGTCGGATACGTTGGGTCACTGCTGCGACAATGCGCTCAGATTCGCTTTGGTGCTGAACGCGGTGTTCCACCGGCTTGCAGCCCGGATAAACAACCTCCTGGAAAACAATCTGCTCAAAACGAGGAGTCATCGCAGCAGGACTTTCGCTCGGTTTAGCAATCAAATAGCCTTGAGCAAACGTTGCACCTCGTTCCCGCAGCCAGTTCAGTTCCTCAAGACATTCAATCCCTTCAGCCACTGTCTTAATCTTCAATCTTTGAGCAATTTCCAGGAGTTTCTCGGTAATGGATGCCTTATATAAGTCTTGGTGGACATTACGAATTAACTCCATATCCAGCTTAATGAAGTCAGGTCGTAACTGATGCAGCAAGTTAAGGCTAGAATAACCCGATCCTAGATCGTCCAAAGCCACCAAGAAGCCGCTATTACGGTAGAATTGCAGCACTGACCTCAGATGTGCCAAATCTTGAGGATTGTCTGACTCTACCACTTCAAAAACAATGCGTTCGTGAGCAATCCCAGCCCGATCGATGGCTTCTACCGTGCTTCGCAAGCAAAAATGAGGATCGTACAGGGCGGTGGGAGCAAAATTAATAAACAGATGCCCGTTGAGTTGATGGCGAGCTGCTTGGGCGATCGCACTCAGGCGCGCCCTTTGATCGAGTTGGGGAAGCAGCCCCGACTCTATTGCTAACTCCAACATTGGTCCTGGCGAGACAATCTTACCCTGTTCGTTTATCCCCCGCAGCAAGGCTTCATAGCCGTAAATCTGGGATGTATCTTGAATGGAGACAATCGGCTGGAAGTAGCTGGTCAATCGCTCTGTTGCCAGCATATCCACTAACCAGTCCGACTGACTAAATTTAATGAAGCGTTGCAATGAGGCAATATCGCTAAAATCTTGAAGCTGAGGGTGGATCGCCCCTCGAATAAATAGCACCTGCGTTTCTTGAATTTCCCTGGGTGCCAGAATTTGGGAGAGGTTGCGAGCGATTTCTTGAGCTTGTCCAGCTTGGCAGCTTAAACTCAACCCCGGTCGCTGCTGCATCAGTTCGCACTCTAGACCAAACTTCTGGAAATAATCGGTCACTTTGGTCAAAGTGTGGGGAATTGGAAACCACAAGAAGAGTCTACCAGGTTCTTTTGCCTGACAGCGTTTGATGTTATGACAACTACAGACATGAGGAGAGGGCGTTTGATCCATTGCTCGTGATTGGATTAACCGGATTTAGTTCAGTATCTCCACAAATCGAGCGTGGGAAGATGAAGCGCGCTTAAAAGTACATAAAGATTTAAGTAGGATGTCAAACGTCTTCTAACAGGCGGTTAGACGCAGCCTCCAAGGTTTAGCTCGCTGGCTTTCTAACAGATGAGTTGTTGAGGTGAGGGAGTTGTGCGAACCTTCCAGGAATGACGCAGGCTAGCGATCGTTGTGGGTAAAACGCCCACCAATAAAGCCAGCAGTTCGTCGGAAACGGTGGTTGCGGTTTCTGTACCCAGGTAATCGCTTAAGAGGGTCATGGCGGCTTGAGCGCGTTGTAGGGGAACGAGTAATTCTGTCGCCTGTTGTAGAGTATGGCTCCATTGCTGGCGGGTTGTATAGGCTGCTTGTCGTTCTTCGTAGGCTTCTGGATGCGCGATCGCAACATTCCCCACCGGAATCAGTTCTACGCAGTCGAGATCGAATAAGCCGCCAATGGCTCCACCCGCGCCTACAAACTCTGCGTGGTGGCGTTTACGGAGAATAAACCCTCCCGAACAGCGCGGATCGACTTGCAATAACCGACCGCTTTGTAACTGTCCGAGGAGTTGAGTCGAGTTAACGCGAACTTGAGGAAGAAGGGGATTGCTATCCATGAAGATCGGGAGAAACCAGCGTTTTCAACTATGCTAGATTTTCCCAATCGTATCAGTGATTAAAGATGCAGTCTGTTGTGATGTAGATCGAAAGCTCCAGTGGAGCCGATGTCTCGATCGTAGCGAACTTTGAGCGGATCGGGTGGTTTAGCGATCGCCCTCAATGAGTTGTAAAATTTCTTGCGCGACGCGATCGCAAACGCCCGGTTCTCCCAAGGCCTGACGCATCTTATGATAGCCAACCTGCATAGCTTCGCGCGATTGGGGATTTTGCAGTAAATCTAGGGCTGAGGTAAAAATTGCCTCTGGCGTTGCTTGCTCTTGCAGAAATTCAGGAACAATCGCCTGCATTTGCACTAAATTGGGCGGTGACATAAACGGAATCGAAAAATTAAACACCCGCTGTCCAATCCAATACGTCAGCGGACTCACGCGATACAGCACCACCTGGGGGACGTTCAGCAAGGCTAACTCCAAATTCACCGTTCCCGACTTGGTAATGGCTAAATCTGCTGCGGCGAGAACCTCTGGGGTTTGCTGGGCAACCAGGGTGGCTTTAAGCTGAAATTGCGCGATCGCCTTTTCAATCGCCGGACGATAGCGCTCTAGCGATAGGGGAATCCAGAAATGAGCGTTCGGGAGTTGCGCCTGGAGTTGTTGCGCCGCCTTCAAGATCGGGGGCATTAAATACTTTAGCTCTTGCCGTCGCGATGCTGGAATGAGCGCGATCGCCTGTTGTTGGTCGTCGATTCCCAGCCGCATTCGCGCTTCTGTGCGGCTAGGAAACCTCCCAATCCGATCGATGAGGGGGTGCCCCACCCACCGAACTTGAGCGCCATGCTGCTCAAAATAACGCGCCTCTGCTGGGAAAATCGCCAGCAATCGATCCGTTACCTTCACGATCCGTTCCGTATCCTTGGGACTCAGCGACCAAACCCAAGCTTGCGGCGCAATATAGTAAACAATGGGAATCTGGGGAAAGTGGCGGCGCAAAAAAGAGCCAATGCCCAAATTCGGCCCCATATAGTCAATTAAGACCACCAAATCGGGGGGCTGTTCGCGGAGAAATTGCTTCACCTGCTGCTGAATTCGTAAAGTAGGCAAAAGAAACGGTACAGATTCCCACAACCCCACCGAACCAATACCACTGGTATTCGCCAACAACTGGGCACCCGCTTCAGCCATGCGGGTTCCGCCCAGCGCCATAATTTCCACCGCTTGAGCTTGGCGCTTTAAGGCTTCCACTAACAGCGCCCCTTGTAAATCTCCAGAGACTTCGCCGGTACTGATGAAAATGCGTGCAGCCTTCACGACGCTTCATCCTTAACTTTTCTGCCCGGAATCGGACCGCGCCGTCCCGGAGCAACCGATAATTTCAGAAAGCGATGCAAATGCTGGAGATGTTCGTTATCGGCAAGCAGTTCTAACTGTTCTAGCGCTTGGTTAAAGCTTAGACCCGAACGATACAGCAAGCGATAGGCTTTTTTGAGATTGCCCAACTCCGCCGCCGATAAACCCGCCCGCTTTAAGCCCACCAGATTGAGCGATCGCACCCGCGAAGGATTCCCTTCTACCAGCATATAGGGCGGTACATCCCGATCGACGCGACTCATGCCGCCCACCATTGCCAGCCGTCCAATCTGAACAAACTGATGAATACCCAAAACGCCGCTGATCCGAGCTTGCGATTCAATGGTGACATGACCGGCCAACGCTACACCATTGGCAATAATTGCGCGATCGCCAATCGTGCAATTATGTCCGACATGAGCATAAGCCATCAATAAATTTTGATTGCCCAGTGCCGTCACCTCGCCCGCCCCCGTCGCCCGGTTAATGGTGACATATTCGCGAATTAAATTATCATTGCCAATCGTCACCCAACTCGCCGAGCCATCATACTTTAAATCTTGCGGCTCTAACCCAATTGCGGCTCCTGCAAAGATCTGATTGCGATCGCCAATTTTCGTCCAGCCGTCAAGAACGACATGAGAACCAATCGTCGTTCCTGCACCAATTTCTAGATGTTCCCCAATTACCGCATAAGCACCCACTCGTACTGTCGGGTGCAGTTTGGCACCAGGATGAATTACAGCAGTGGGATGAATCAAGGTTGTCATTTGTCATTTGTCAGGAGGATATGGGCACGTGTCATCGTTCGTCAAATGACAACGGTTAGTGCTAGTCAACAATCGAGAACATCAGTTCGCCTTCAGCCACCAGCTTACCATCGACTTCCGCCTGCGCTTGCATCTTGCCGAATCGACGGCGCTTGACGTTCAGCAGTTCCACCGTCATCACCAGTTGATCCCCAGGAACCACCGGGCGACGAAACCGGACTTTATCCATGCCTGCAAACATGCATAGCCCCCGTTCCACATCCGGAAGTTGCGTAAGGATCACCCCGCCCACTTGTGCCATCGCTTCTATAATTAGCACTCCCGGCATAATTGGGCGTCCGGGAAAATGACCTTGAAAGTGGGGTTCGTTAAAGGTGACATTCTTCAAACCCACGACGCGCTTGCCCGGAACATAATCGATAATGCGATCGACCAGGGCAAACGGATAGCGGTGCGGTAAGAGTTTTTGAATCTCTTCGACAGCAAGCGGTGTAATCTCAGGGGACTGAGAGGTTGCAGATTGGACGGAGTTATCGGTCAAAGTAGACATGGGTGAAAGGATTAATCTGGGGTTTGAGATTCTCGGATTTTTTGAGCCAATTGAACGTGGAGATGGTGGCTAGCTTTATAGGCTAGGTAATGGGCAACCGGGATCGTCCCCAGTAAACTCAAATCTCCTACTAAGTCTAAAAGTTTATGACGTGCTGGCTCATTTGCAAATCTCAAGGGCGGATTAATCCAACCTTCGGAACCGCAAACTAACGCATTTTCAAGACTTCCCCCCTTAATTAAACCTTGGGCGCGCAAATAGTCAATTTGGTGGGCTAACCCAAAGGTCCGGGCGGGGGCAATTTCGGTGGCGAAGCTTTCCGAGTCGGGTTCCCAACTGTGCCATTGATTGCCAATCGCTGGGAGTTCAAAATCAATCCCGTAGGTAAAGCGCATTTGGCTGGCGGGAAACGCCGCGACAAAGGCATCGCCAGCCTGAACGGTAATGGGTTGAGCAATGGGCGCAACTGGGGCGGGTTGAGTTTTGTCCCAAGCGGCGATCGCCTCTACCCATTGAACCGCAGAACCGTCGAGTAACGGTAATTCTGGCCCATCAACTTCAATGCGAGCATCGTTCACCCCCAGTGCAACTAGGGCAGCTAAGAGGTGTTCGACGGTGCGAACGCGGGCTTCTCCTTGCCCCAATTCTGTAGATAGGGTAGTCGAAACCACCGCATCGATCCGCGCGGGAATTTTGGGCGCATCCGGCAAATCCACCCGGACAAAATAGCGCCCCTCGCCCGCCGTCGCTGGTAATAGCCGCACCTGGGTTTCAACGCCAGCGTGCAAGCTAACTCCCGATAACTGAATGGTTTGAGTGAGTTCGTTCATAGAGCAAAGTGCTGTAGATGTCGCTTCCGCGATCGGAAAAGCTGCCAGCTAAAAAGGACAGCACCCCTAGGATTGCCTGCGCGAGTGCTGCTGAAAATTGAGCGGTAAGCTTAATGCGTCCGATCCCTTTTAGGATATCGTTCTCAAGCGTTGGCAACCTTCACCCTTGCTTTCACCTTAGAATCGTTCGCCAATCCCAAAGTGCAAGCGGCTATCGCCTTCGTTGTTAAACCCATAGTCGATCCGAATGGGGCCAATGGGCGATTGAATCCGCACGCCAACCCCCAAACCGAAGCCCGTTCCGGGTTTATCCCGAACGCCAGCCGGATTTCCGGGAACGTTCCGTCCGGAACCTAAATCGCTGGCAAAGTCGGCAAAGAGCGCCCCATTAATAATCGAAAACACGGGGAAACGATACTCGGCGGTGGCTTGGACGAAGTAGCGACCGCTCCCTAAATCGCCCTCATCGTAGCCTCTAACCGAGTTGCTACCCCCTAAAGCAAAGGCTTCGTAGGGGGGTAAATCTCCTAGAATGGTGCCGCCTTGAACGTTAAAAGCGAGGGCTTGGGGGCCTTGATTGAAATTGGTAAAGCGGACGGGGATGTAGTAGCTATAGCTTCCCCGCAGGCGGTTCATAAAGATATTCCCCAAACCGATGGGAACGGTTTGTTCTACCCCAAAGCGCAGGAAGTCGCCGCTGGTGGGGCGCAAGGCATCGTTACGGCGATCGCGCACTAAGCCCAATTGCACGGCCACCAGGTCATCTCGACCCTCGCCGCTAAAGCTGAGGTCGTTCCCCAGTTCGTCTTCGGAGCGAACTCGACCGTTGCGATCGCGAATGGAAACCCGCTGATATTGCAAACCCAAGGAACCGCGCCATTCCGCATTGCGCGGATCGGGCCCTAAAGGACGGCTGAAGTTGACCCCACCCCCCAACCGGAGGATGCGAGGGCGATCGCCATTCGGTAAGCTAATTTCTGGATCGCCTCCATCAAAAATCAGCGAAATCGAGCGGCGTCTAAACAAGTTCACCGTATAAGAAGTCCGATTGGGATCGCCCGCAATCCAGGGGTCGGTAAAGCTTAAATCAAACAACAACTCCCGCGTCCCGATTTGCGCTTCTGCCCGCAACTGTTGGTTATTTCCCCCTAGGTTTAACTGCTGGTAGGACACGCTCCCAAACAAGCCGCTCGCAGAGCTAATCCCGCCGCCAGCGGTAATCGAGCCAGTGTTGCGTTCTTGGGCGTTTACGACTACCACCACCTGACTCGGATCGGTACCCGGATTTAGAGAAACGCGCACGTCTTGGAATAACCCCAAACGGAAGAGGCGCTGTAAATCTTCTTCCACCACTTGGCGGTTAAACACCCGTCCGGGCTGCAAGTCCAGTTCGCGCGTAATAATAAACTCCCGCGTCCGACCTCGCACTGGGGTGCCATCTTCGGTGGTGGCTTCCCCTTCGCGGTTGAGAAAGCGCACCTCAATATCTTCAATCACCCCTTCGGCTACCACCAGCGTCACGGTACCATCGGCCGCAATTTCTGGAGCCGAAACCACCTGAGCCAGCACAAATCCTTGCTCTTGATACCACTGATTCAGGCGTTGAATGCCTTGCTGTAAATCGCGGAAATTGAGAATATCGCCGTACTGCGGTCTGAAGATTTCATCAATGACCTCCGGTGGCAGCACAGAAGGGACATCGGTTCCTGGATTGGCTTCAATCCGAACCGCTTGCAGCACGGGGTTCGGTTGCACGTCAAAGGTAATCCTCACCCCAAGCGGAGTATCTTCAGGGATGGCGCGGACGTTGGCAAAAAATCCGGTAGCAAAAATCGCGTTAATGTCTTCCTGCAATTGCGTGCGGGTTGTCGTGCGCCCCGGTTGGGTGCTAATGACGCGGTAAACTTCATTTTGCAATTCCGCACCCGCCCCAGTAACGGCAACTTCAGCCACCAGAACGCGGGGTTCGGGTTCCTGGGCAGCCGGAGGCGGAGCAGTCGGAGGGGGGGGTGTCACTCCAGGTAAGGGAGGGGCAGGCGTTTGTTCAAACTGAATTTGAGGCTCTCCCGGCGTCACATCAAATTCAATTCGTTCTGGAGTTTCCTGTTGCGGGGCCCCTTCAGTTCCCGGAACTTGGCTGAGATACTCTGAAGACCATAAAACAGGAGATTCAACCGGCGCGATTTCCGCAGCGATCGCTTCTGAAATCGGCAGCGCTGGGACGGTTTCTGGCGCAGCACTCAGGGCGGTATCGGTTGCTTGCTCGCTCTCGTCGAGGGCGGTTGCTTCTAAAGAGGCGGCACTCGCTTCGGGCAGAGATCCGCTTAAGCGTAGCGTTCCTTGTTCAATTTCTTCAATCAATTGGGCCGTCGCGAATTCATTGACCTGGGGGGTATAAGTTTCGCTTGGGGTTTCTCCTCTGGCGGCGCTGAGTAAACCGAGAGTTGCCCAGGTGGTAAACACCGCAGCCCAGACCGGAGAACGAAGGACAAAACTCCGCGTGCTATTTAAGCGCATTGTTTTCACGTTACTTCCACTTCCACACCACTAGAATATTTTGAGCGCGATCTGGCCTTGACTCAAGAAAGTTTTTGGCTTGATTAGCGCTGCACTCACCAAACAGTAAGTCATTCTACGGCCTATTTTTGTTTCGCGAGGCGTTAATTTCTACTGCTGGCTTGATTTAAGATTCGCTCTAGAACTTGCTGATAGCCAGCTTCAACATTGCCTAAGTCGCGGCGAAATCGGTCTTTATCCATGACGCGGAGGTTGGGGTCGGTTTCGGCCGCATTCCACAAGCGACAGGTATCGGGGCTGATTTCGTCGGCGAGCAATAGGTTTTGAGCGCTGTCTAAACCAAATTCCAGCTTGAAATCCACCAGAGTAATGCCACAACGGGTAAAGAACGCCTGCAAGTGTTGATTGACTTCTAGGGCAACCTGTTGAATTTGGTCGAGTTGTTCGGGGGTGGCTAGCTCTAGGAGTAAAGTGCGATCGCGGGTAAGTAAAGGATCGCCTAGGGCATCATTTTTATAATGAAACTCCACGAGCGGTTTGGGTAAGACTTGACCGAGGGGAATTCCGGTTTGTTGACATAAACTACCGGCCGCAATGTTCCGGATGACCACTTCTAGGGGAATAATTTTGACCGCTTTGACGCGCATTTCGTTCCCGTTGAGCTGTTCTAGGTAGTGGGTTTTAATGCCTTGGGCTTCGAGTTGTTCAAATAGGCGGCTGGAGATGGTGCAGTTCATTTGCCCTTTGCCTTGGATGGTACCGCGTTTTTGGGCATTAAATGCGGTGGCGTCGTCTTTGAAGTGGGCGATTAAAACTTCTGAATCTTCTGTGGTATAGATAATTTTGGCTTTGCCTTCGTACAGTTGAGATAAAGCGGACATGGCGGAAGCTGTAGCCCCTAGAACTCGATTGGCTTCACAATTTTACTCCCACTGGACCAGTTTCCCGTCAGCGCGATCGCCAGTTTTGCACCGAAATGTCTTGGATGAGGCGTCGCAGCAGGCGTTCTCCGGTTAATAGACTTAATAGATCGACTAAATGCGTAGAAAATTCATATAGACCTTCGCAAAGGAGGTCGAGTTGTTCGCGGTTGGCGTGTTGATGCAAGCGTTCGACCGAAATTCCATCGTCTTCCCCAGCGAGATCGCGAATAAATGGATATTTCGCTTGAGTCATCACTAAAGCGCGCTCAAGAATCACTTTAATGGTAATCCGTCCGAGGATGGGCAAACAAACCTGCCAAAGTCGATTGAGCAGTTTTTGGTAGCACTGCAAAGTTTCTTCAGGGGAAGGATGATGCGTTGAGGAAAGATTTTGCGTGGCTTGTTGAATGAGTGACTGACCTAAGCTCTTTTCGAGGGAGTCGTCCGGACGAGTCATAATGGCATGTAACATTGAATGCTGAAGGAAAATGGAAAGATTGGGTACATCACTCGCCTGTTTTTAGAGGGTGAGGTTTTTCTAGCCTTTAGTCTAGCGATTTCAGCCTAGGCATTCCTTCAATCTCTAGTGATAAATTGACAACTCATCCCTCAAGAAACTTAATTCTGGTGCGATCGCTCTTACTTTGGTCGCTCATTTTTTGGTAAAATCGCTCTTCTTGCATGAGATGGGAATACACAGCACCGAAGGAGATGCCCCCTATGGCTCGCATGTACTATGACACGGATGCCAATCTAGATTTACTAGCACAAAAAACCATTGCAATTATCGGCTATGGTTCGCAAGGACACGCTCACGCCTTAAATCTCAAAGATAGTGGCATGAATGTCATTGTCGGGCTATATCCGGGCAGTAAATCTGCTGTCAAAGCTAAAGAAGCAGGCTTAAGCGTTCATTCCGTTGCGGATGCTGCCAAAGCCGCTGATTTTATTATGATTTTGCTCCCCGATGAGGTGCAAAAAGCGGTTTACCAATCGGAAATTCAACCCCATCTGAGCGCGGGTAAGGTGCTAGCTTTTGCTCACGGTTTTAACATCCACTTTGGTCAAGTAGTTCCCCCCGAAGATGTAGATGTTGTGATGGTTGCACCCAAAGGACCCGGACATTTAGTACGTCGGACTTACGAACAAGGCGAAGGCGTTCCTTGCTTATTTGCCGTTTACCAAGACGCCACCGGACAAGCCCGCGATCGCGCAATGGCCTATGCTAAGGGGGTGGGTGGCACTCGTGCGGGAATTTTGGAAACCACTTTCCGCGAAGAAACTGAAACCGACTTGTTTGGCGAACAAGTGGTTCTGTGTGGGGGGTTAAGTGAGTTAATTAAATCGGGTTTTGAAACCTTAGTTGAAGCTGGCTACCAACCCGAATTAGCTTATTTTGAATGCTTGCATGAAGTTAAATTGATTGTCGATTTGGTGGTTGAAGGCGGTTTAGCGAAGATGCGCGATAGCATCTCTAATACCGCAGAATACGGCGACTATACGCGCGGGCCTCGAATTATTACCGATGAAACTCGCGCGGAAATGCGGAAAGTTCTCAGCGAAATTCAATCCGGTCAATTTGCTCGCGAATTTGTGTTAGAAAATCTATCGGGTAAAGCCGGATTTACTGCCATGCGCCGTCGCGAAGCCGAACACCCGATTGAAGAAGTCGGTAAAGATTTGCGCGCCATGTTTAGCTGGCTGAAAAAAGCTTAAGTTGAGACTCGACGGGGGGAAGTCACGCCCCCCTGTTGCTATCGCCGTTCGCCTGTTTCCCTTTGAATGGCGTCTTCTGTGCGTTCGTACGGCTTCAGTTGCGGCTTCCTCTCCGGGAATAAACCTTTGAGGGCTGCATTCATTGAAGCGCGGGTATTGGCGCTGGCCTGGCTCATGGGTTGGGGTAAAATGCGATCGCCAAACAGGATAAACCCCAAAAACAGCAGCACGCCAAGCGTCAAAAAAGATTTTAACCAACCTTTCAGCATAGATTTATTTGCGTGTGGGGACTCTACTTTCTAGTGTTCCCAAAAAGTCAAGGCAATCGGCAAAAATTACATCTTTTGTTACTTAAACGGCTATTCTGCATCGGGTTGACCGATCGTCAAGATAGCCGAATAGCAAAGGCTAGGTCGAGTTTTGGATCTGAACTCAACCGACGACAGCAGGGGACTTTCAGCGGCTGTATCCGTCAATTAGACTCCACACTCAAAGGAGGCCGTTGCGACCCAGGTTTGGCGCGCTCCAACTCAGCAGCTAGCGCTAGGATGGTAGACTCAGCGGCCGGTTTGCCAACGAGTTGAACGGCAGTGGGTAAACCTCCCTCATCTAAACCCACAGGGAGGGCGATCGCAGGCTGTCCAGTGGCATTGAACGGCGGGCAGGGGGCAATCCAGTCAATCGTCTTTTGCAAGACCTCTGGGGGCGATAATTGGGCCCATTCGCCCACGCGGATGGGGGCGTGCATGTAGACGGGAATCAATAACGCATCGTAGTTATCAAAAAAGCTGACAATGCGCCGGGAAATGATTTGCATCTGGGAAACCGCCCGCAGATAGGTTCCCGCATCCACTACCCGCGAGAAAAACCACTGGTTAATCGGTTGCAATAACTCGACGGGAACCCCAGCCGCTGCGATCGCGGTTTGCCAAACCACCGTAAACGGTTCTACCAAATCGGAAAAATCAGGACAACCCTCTTCTAAGGTATGCCCCATTTCTGCGAGTACCTGAGCCGTCTCCAGAACCGCCTGCTTGCAGCTAGGAGCGGCTTGACCCACCAAAGGTAAATTTGTGGCAAAAGCGATGCGTAAAGGCTTTGGCGGGCTTTTGGTCGCCTCCAGAAACGAGATTTCCGGCGGGGGCAGCCAGTAGGGGTCGCCCGTGATGTAACCCGACATGATATCCAGTAGAGCCGCAGCATCGGCAACCGTCCGGGCAATGCTACCATCGGTGGCAATACCGCTAATGCGATCGCCCACAGGCGCATTAGAAATTCTTCCCCGCGACGGTTTTAAGCCAACGACGCCGCAACAAGAAGCCGGTCCGCGCACCGATCCGCCGCCATCAGACCCTTGAGCGATCGCGCATAACCCCGCCGCCACCGCCGCTGCTGCGCCACCACTCGAACCGCCAGCCGTGTATTCTAAGCTCCAAGGGTTGCGGGTGGGGGGAAAGCCTGCGGGTTCGGTAAACGGCATGGAACCGAGTTCAGAAGTTGCCGTTTTACCCAGGATCGTGAAACCTGCCGCGCGAATTAAACCCACCAGCGCCGGTTCCCATTCAGCAGGTTGCGCCATTAATGCCCGAATACCATAACTACAGGGGACGCCTGCGACTGGATTTAGGTCTTTAATTGAGATGGGTACCCCAAAAAAGGGCGGTAAATCTTGAGAATTGCGCCCCAGTTTTTCAGTTTTTGCTTTTGCCTCGGCTAGCGCTTGGTCTGCCATGACCGTAAAATAACTACCGATTTGCGGATCGAGGCGTTGAATCCGTTCGAGATATAATTCCACCAGTTCTAATGGGGAAACGGTGCGATCGCGAATCAGTTTGGCTTGGTCAATAGCAGAGGTAAAGGCTAGATCGAGCTTATCCATAGCACATCTCGAATGAGGCTAAACGGATCTTACAGGCTTGAGCGATCCGTGAGAATTTCATACCCTTTGGCTGTCACCAGAACGGTATGCTCAAATTGCGCGGATAAGGAATTATCCACCGTTTCCACCGTCCAGCGATCGGGTAAAGTCCGGGTAAACTTAGAACCCGCGTTTAAAATCGGTTCAATTGCCAGAGTCATTCCCGCTTCTAGGCGCACATTGGGTAAAGATTGGGTGCGGAAGTTAAAGACAGCCGGTTCTTCATGTAAATTACGCCCTACCCCATGACCTGTAAAGTTTTCAACCACAGAAAAGCCTTGGGATTTAACATAATCTTCAATGGCTCCAGCAATATCTAATAGGGAATTTCCGGCTTTAACTTGCTCAATTCCCTTATACAAAGCGGTTTCTGCTGCCTGAATTAACTTTGCGGCTTCCGCAGACACCTCACCGACTGCGATCGTAATGCAAGAATCGCCATGAAACCCTTGATAGTAAGCGCCAGTATCGATTTTAACGACATCCCCAGTACAAATCTTCTTCTTTGAGGGAATACCATGAACCACTTGGTTGTTAACGGAGGCACAAATTGAAGCGGGGAAGCCGTGATAGCCCTTAAAACTGGGGGTTGCACCCATTTGTCGAATTCGCTGTTCGGCGTAATCATCAAGATCGCGAGTGGTCATTCCCGGTTCAATCCGTTCTGAGATTTCGTGGAGAACCGTGGCAACAATTTTACCCGCCTGTCGCATCATTTCAATCTCTGCGGGAGATTTAATTTCAATTCCCCGACGACTTTTCTTGATTTGGGGAGGCTGCTGAGTCGATTTCGCGAGTAAATGGGTGAGAATATTCATTCTGTCAGGGTATTGAGAGCGATCGCCTTAAGATTATCTCTCCTTAAAATAGCCTGAATTCAACACCAATGCGCTTATTCGACTGCGATCGCCAGATCTCCTGTCATCCCGGCTTCTGTATGTCCTGGAACGGAACAATGAAGCTCATAGGTTCCTCCTTTAAGGGGAATAAACACCCATTCTGCTATTGCACCTGGCTTTAACTCTAACTCGTGAATTGCGCCTTTAACTTCCACCTTTCCTGCTTCTACTTTCTGACTCCAAATCGCATCGGCGAAGTCTTTAGCAGTAAAATAATGCTTCTGTTCGCTGGGATTATGCAAAACCAGTTTATAGCGTTGTCCCGCAATAAAATCTAAATGATTGGGGACAAACTTTAATTCGTTCGCCCGGTTTCCTAAATCGACTTGTACTTCTATCGCCGTTTGATGCGCGAAATCTACCGCCAAAGCTGGCGCACAGAAAACTCCCCCAACTAGCAAGCCAATTCCTAGGAAACAACTCAACAACCGACTCGCCGCTACTCCAACCCAAACACCTGCTTGGAAACTCGATAAGCGTTTTAACATCTTCTAGACCCCCTTCTTCTCAATCGCGCTCTTTTTACCTAGGATACAACTGACTTCTCCTCGTTCTAACCCTTCTCTTTCAGCAGAAAATAGAGTGGGATGAGCTGTACCCAAAAGATGGAGGAAAGTCTTCAAGGCAAAAGTTAAAATCAAGTACACTTGATTTCCCAGCTCTTACTGAGTGCTTCGTGCTGAGTGAGACAAGGAGTGCTGTTACTTGAGCTTCTGCGTAGCAGCGTGCTGAGTTAATCGCGATCGAGTTGTCTTATCTCTTCTTCCCCCATCCTCCTATGCCAGTTTATCTCTACTGGGGCGAAGACGAATTTGCCCTAGAACGTGCTGTCACCACCTTGCGAGACTCGGTACTCGATCCCAACTGGGAGAGTTTCAACTTTCAACAGTATCCTC
Organism: Desertifilum sp. SIO1I2; assembly: GCA_010672635.1. Lineage (GTDB taxonomy): Bacteria > Cyanobacteriota > Cyanobacteriia > Cyanobacteriales > Desertifilaceae > Desertifilum. The sequence goes on from JAAHGE010000026.1 coordinate 14,895, forward strand.
CCAACGATTCCCAAAGCGCGATCGCAGCCTTAAACGAAGCGATGACACCGCCATTTGGGATGGGTTCGCGGTTCGTTTGGTTAGTCGATACACCCATATTACAAAGCGTTTCAGACGCCCTTGTCGAAGAGTTAGAGCGAACCTTACCCAGTATTCCCGATACCTCAGTTTTGCTGTTGACTTGTCGCAACAAACCCGATGGGCGCTTAAAATCAACCAAGCTCCTGCAACAATATGCTCAATCGATCCGCGAGTTTTCTCCAATTCCGCCTTGGAAAACCGACGTATTGATTCATCGGGTTAAAGAAACCGCCAAAGAACTAGATGTTCAACTCACTTCTGCGGCTGCGGAACTTTTAGCGGAATCGATCGGCAATAATACACGACAGTTATTTAGCGAACTCGATAAGCTGAAGCTCTATGCGAATGGAAAAACCGTTGACGATAGCGCCATCGTTGCTCTGGTGAGTGCCAATACCCAAAATAGTTTACAACTCGCCGAAGCGATCGCCCAAGGAGAAACCGATCGCGCCCTCCACTTAGTCACCGCTTTACTGAATCGCAATGAACCCGCCTTAGCGATTTTGGCAACCTTAGTCAGACAATTTCGGACTTGGCTGTGGGTTAAGCTCATGGAAGAAGCCAAAGAGAGTGACGAACGCGTCATTGCTCAGGCGGCGGAAGTGGCGAACCCCAAACGCATCTACTTTTTACGCCAACAAGTGCGATCGCGATCGCTCTTTCAACTGCGCCAATCTTTACCTCTATTGCTAGAACTCGAAATGAGTCTTAAGCAAGGCGCGCCGGAGCTATCAACCCTGCACGCTAAAATTATCGAACTTTGTCAACTCGCTCGTCACCCCTAAGGTGTGGCTTGCAAGCACAAAAAGGCGGGAAATTCTCAAAAGCTTTGGAACTTCCCGGCTACAAAACAGTTCAAAACAGTTAGTCTTCTATTCCTGATAGGTGTTTTATCACGCCCAACCATGATGAACTCTTGCCGTTACAGTTTTCGATACGATTTAAATCCGTTGGTATCGCATTCACTGCTGGTTGCTGGAATTGCAGCCGTCAGCGTTCTCTCTGGCTTAGTCCCTAGTTGGAATTTGCGCTCTTCTACTTTAGAGTTCTCGCAAACCGCTCGCGCTCAGTCTTTTAGTGCTGACAAAATCCAAAGTTTTGCCCGTTCAACCTTAGAAATTGAACTCGCTCGCGAAGCGGCGCTGCAAAGTCTCGGTGCAGAGGGACGCGGAATTCGGTTTGAATGCGATCTCGGTGCGGGAACGGTAGCCAATCTCAGCAGCTTTTCTGGAGAGACTCGCCAGCAAATCCAGAGCTTTTGCAATCAGTCGCAAGCCATCTTACAGCAGAATGGCTTATCGGCTGCCGATTTCCGACAAATCAAAACCACCTACGAACGCAACCCCGCTCAGTATACGCAAATTACAGGTGCGTTTCAGCGGTTGTGTCAGGAGGGACGCTTCCGCAACCTCCAAATTTGTCGCTAGGGATCGGTGCTAGCTTTAGGGAGGGAAGGAGTGAAAACTCGGTTTAAGGCTTAAGTTTCCTGTTTGTCACCTCCCAGGTTGGTTTTATTCACCGATCGCGTCCGATTCGGTGATACAATCCCTGAGAATTGTGCTGATAGCGAACAAGCGGCCTTTATGACCCACTTTGAAGTTGAATCTGTTGTCCCATCAAATCTATCGCGCCTGCGGGTCAAGCAACGATTGTGTCAGATGCTTCCCCTAGGTTGGTTCTTCAGTTTCAGCATCCTCGCATTGGGTTGCGCTCCCACACCCCCAGTTAGTTCGCAGGCGACGGAACCGAGTGCGCCGTTACCCCCGGCTCCTCCTGTGATTCTCAGTGAAGAAGAGGTTAGCGACTACGCCAGAACGGTTTTGACGATTGAACCCATTCGTCAAGAGACTTTTACTCAAATTCAACAGGTTGTCAGTCCAGGTACTCTACCGCCGAACTTTGTCTGCAATCAACCGGATACGGTTGCTCAACTCCCAAAAAAAGCTCAAAGTATTGCAGTCAACTACTGCACGCAAGCAAAAGCCATTAGCCAAACTAATAATCTCGAACTCAGCCGTTTTAATGAAATTACGGCAAGTGCTGCTTCAGATGAAATTCTCAGGCAGGAAATACAAGCGGAACTGTTGCGCCAACAGCAACAGGGATTCACGCGCTAGTTATTGTTGCATAAGTCTTCGAGGGTGACGAGGATGCAAGCTTGCTGAATTTTAGCGCTTTGGAACCATTGCGCCTGGATGCGAACAATGGTGGCATCTAGCATGACGATTTCTGAGTCGAGGATCAGCTTTTGATCGGGGAACAGGCTGCGGCTTTCGATTAAAGAGTCGCAAACTCGCTCAATCTCTTGCATGATGGAGGTGCGATCGCTCTGGGTGAGTTGTTGTGAAATTCGGCGAGCCTGTTCGTTGGCATACCAGAGTTCTCCCGACTCAGAAACAATTAACAGACCTTCGCTCAGGCTTTCTAAGACGCTCTGCAATACGGGAAATTGACGTAAGATATTGCGGTGAAGGGGGGCTGCTTCGGGGAGGAGATGGGAGGGTTCTAGGATTTTGAGGCGATCGCTCATCATATTATTCAATCGTTGGATAAAATCTGCCTTCATTACATTTCAACTAGACGGCTGAGATTTACCTATTTGTGCCAATCTTTCAGGTGAATCTTTACAATTCAAGGAAATGTGCGGCAGTTAAACGCTTACCCCTTATTTCTCTAGACAGTTCGCAAACTGGTTGGTTGGCCCTTGCAGTTTCTTAAAGGGCTGAGTCCGATGAAGCTAACTTTAATTCAACGTCTCCCTGCAAACCTAGAGGCAAAGGTGAGTTTTTCCTGGTGGCTAACGGCTAGAGATCGCGCCGCCGCAAAAGTTTCAAGCCGCCGGAAGGTCTTTTTCTTTCAACCCGAAGCGGGAGCCTCTAGCCGCAACTGGCAATCGCACGATCGTTAAAAACCCCATCGCTCAAGCAATGGGGATATATGCATCAGCTTATGGTGTTTTCTGTAAATCCGGTCTTTCTTCCGGAACAATAGCGTCTTCTACGGGACACACTTGCAAGCAAATGCCGCAATCAATACAAGTTGCAAAATCAATCCAGTACCAGTCTGTTCCTTTGGAATTTTTACCCGGACCTGGATGAATGCAGGCCACTGGACAGGCTTCAACGCAATCTGCAACGCCTTCACAGGTATTCGTAACAATGGTATGTGGCACGGTGTTCTCTCTCAATAAACTCTACTCGATTCTCCCCAGTGGGAAAGAGGGTGGGGAGGTGGGGGGATGGAGGGAAAGAAGGGAATTGGGAGTTGGGGAAGAAGGGGGTTAGGAGTTGGGAGTTAGGAGTTAGGAGTTGGGAGTTGGGAGTTGGGAGTTGGGGAAGAAGATGTAGGAAAACTGGGTAACTATTCACTCAGCACTCTATTCCCCCCACCTCCCCATCCCCCCATCCCCCCACCTCTTCTTCACTCCATCTGCTCGGTTTGCGTCTCGCCTTGGGGGTTCACCCAAATGATTTGAGCAATCTGGCGGCGACGGGCGATCGCGCGAATGTCTTCAGACGATCGATCGGAACTGAGTTCCATTTCAACGCGGATCTCAGGTTGGCTGCTGCGGAGTTGATGGGCGTAAGCAAAGGCGGCTGCGGTGGCTTGGGGGGTCTGAGCCGCCACAATGCAGTCGCTAATGGGTAGACGTTGAGGGAGGCGATCGCTATTGAGGAGCGTGTAATGCAGGTCTTCGATATTAAGACAAAAGCCAATTCCAGGGTAGGTTTTGCCTTGGGGGTGATAGGTTCCGAGGAGTTGGTCGTAACGTCCGCCTTGTCCCAAAACTCGCGCCTCGCTGCCGCTGACCACTTCAAAGACAATCCCCGTATAGTAATCAAAGGTTTGAATTAAGCTCAGATCGAGAATAATCTGGAGTTCTGGGTTGGGGATGCGGGCGTGGAAGTCTTGGAGCAGATCTACTAGCGTTTTCAGGTTGTTCACCGCTTCCTGTTGCGCCGGATCGAGGGAAAGCTGGGAGACTTTTTGCAAAACATCTGCCGGAAGCCCGCGCAAATCGAACAACTGTAAAGCTCGTTGGCGCAGTTGGGGTTCTAGGGGAAGGGTTTCTAGGGTAGTGCGGTCTAAATGGGCGATCGCCGTTCTCACGGTTTCCCGCAGATGGGGGGGAAAATCATTGAGGAGCGATCGCGTTAAGCCGGCTTCGCCTAAGACTAAGTGCCATTGACCGATCCCGCAGGAGCGCAAGCACTCGCCGAGCAACAGCAGAATTTCTGCATCGGCTAGCACTCCAGCCCCGCACAGCAGTTCTACACCAGCTTGGTAAAACTCTTGCTGACGACCGTGAACGCCGCGCTGCGATCGCCGAAACACATTGGCATTGTAATACAGCCGTCGCGGATAAGACGCATCGTTGAGATGCATAATTGCGGCTCGCGCAATCGAAGCCGTCACTTCCGGGCGCAAACCCAAAAGCTCATCCTCAGTATCAATAAGTTGGATCACCGTGGAACGTTCAATCGCTCCACCGGCCATCAGGGTGTCTAGTCGTTCGAGGGTCGAAGTAATAATCCGGTGGTAGCCCCACTGGTGAAAAACCTGCTGTAAGCGCTTTTCAATCCAGCGTTTTTGGGCAACATCCAACGGTAGTAAATCTCTTGCCCCGACGGGGGATTGATAGACCATTACTTTTTCTTGCCGCCAATCTTAATGCCAAAAATGGTAATGCCACCATCATCGCCTTTTTTGTTCGACTTTCCACCAGATTTGCCAGCATTTGCTGCTTTTGACGCGGCTTTTTGGGCGGCGATTTCCATTTTCTTTTGGACTTCAAGCGCTTTAGGATCTTTAGGATTATGCTTTAGGGCTTGATTAATATGAACCTTCGCCATCGTGCTTTGGTTTTGTTTGAGGTAAATTTCGCCCAGCAAACTATGGCAACTGCTATTACTCGGTTCTAGCTTGAGTGCATCCCGCAACTCTAGAATCGCCTGGGCTAAATTCCCTTTATTCATTAACTCTTCAGCCCGACGATAGTATTGATCGACGGGCGTCACCTTGGGAGGGGGTGGGGGCGAAGGGGGGCGCGTCATTGTTGGCGGTGCAGAGGGCGTCTTTCTCGGTTGAGTCGGTTTTTCGCCTCTCCCCACCTTCAGGGTGAGATAGATCAGATTGAGTTCGCTCAATTCACCTGTAATTGCTTGCATTCGAGCGAGCGATTCATACTGTTGTTGAGCCAATTTTTTGACAGACTCTTTATACGTTGCTTCGGTATCTGGTGCATGAGCCAGCGTGCGAGAAAGTTCGCTTTTGAGTTCAATTGTTTCAGGCTGCTGCGAAGCCTGTTGTCCCTTTAGGCGAAGCAATACCGCGTGTTCTGCTCGTTCTTTATCTTGAGAGAGTTTTTCGTAAGCTGGATTGACGAGCTTGGATAGAATCTCAGTCGCTAATTGTTTATCTTCATCGCTAGCCGTAGAGCGGCTGTCGGGATGAAGGGTTTTAGCAATCAGCATGTACCGCTTGCGGATCTCCTTGCTATCCGCATCTACGGGTACTCCCAATACAGCATGATGGTCAATAAAATCAAACCTAAACAGTCCCTGTGTAATTTGGAATGACATCTTGAGGTCGTCCCACTTCCGAAGTTCGTATTGCTGATTGATTCTAGTGTACTTCGCTTAACTTGGCGATGCCTGACCGGAACTACCTAAATGTTGTCGTATTTTTCGATCAAGATTGTGGCCAAGTTGACAGAGCGGGCGTTTTTCCTAAGGCATCGCTGAGGCTCTGATGAATTTTACCGTTGGTGGCTAAGATTCTCCCAGAACGGATATCAATGGGGCTGCCATTGTAGGCGGTAACGTTTCCGCCTGCTTCTTCGACTAGAATAATTCCGGCGGCGATATCCCAAGGCGATAACCCGCGTTCCCAGTAGCCATCTAAGCGTCCGCAGGCGACGTAAGCTAAGTCAATAGAGGCCGATCCGCTGCGTCTCACCCCTTGGGTGAGGTGAGTGAGGTGACAAAACTCGGCGTAATTATTATCGGTTGTGTCGCGGCGGTCGTAGGCAAAACCGGTGACTAATAAGCTTTTGCTGAGTTCTGAGGTTTGAGAAACGCTGATGGGACGGCGGTTGCGCGTGGCACCGCAGCCTTTAGCGGCTCTGAACAGTTCGTTATGAAAAGGATCGAAAATTACCCCAACTTGCGGTACGCCGTCAATTAATAGCCCTACAGAGCAGGAAAAGAAGGGGTATTGATGGGCGTAGTTGGTGGTGCCATCGAGGGGATCGATCGCCCACAGAAATGGGTTAGCGCGATCGCCCATTTGCCCGGATTCTTCGGCAAGAATGGCGTGTTCTGGAACGTGACGCTTCAACACCTCTAGAATTGTGGCTTCTGCGGCTTTATCGGCTTCGGTGACTAAATCGCCAGGGCGACCTTTTTCGGTAATCTCTTCTAATTTTCCCCAATAACTTTGTACAACGGCTCCCCCAGCTAAGGCGGCTTCGGTGGCAATTTCCAGAAGTTGCAATAATTGATTTCGATCCATAAGTCGGGATGAGCGTTCTCTATTGGTTGCGTTGGCGAAATTCAGCAGGTGTAAAGCGTAGGGGGTTTTCGGGGTTCCAAATTCCTACACCCATGAGTCTTGCCCATTCTTGTGCGTCGGCCAGACGCTGGTCATACTGAGTATTGGGAGAACGCGAAATGGCGATCGCCAATCCCGCTTTCACCAGTTCTTCGTTCAGCAATTTTCCATCTTGCCACACATAGACCAACTGACGCTGATAGGTATCGTGGGTTTGTTGGTCAAATTCTAGTAAAACGGGTTGAGATCCAATCCAATTTTTCAGTTGGGTTTGCGCTTCTATTCCCCAAGGGAGTTGCTGCAAGTCAGGTGCATCAATTCCAATTAATCTGACGCGCCTGGGGGTGGCGTTGGGTTCGCTTACCTCAACGACTTCTAAGGTTTGAGCGCTTACCACTTGTTTAACTAGTACAGGCGTTCCCGTTGCTGGCGTTACGGTTTGACACGCCACTAACCCGATGCAGAGGATCGCGAGACTTCCACAAGCGAGGAGTTTGAAGAGCAACTGACGAATGATGGCTTCAATCTTCATCTAAGGGTAAGCCGACTTTGACTTTGCCTTTGCCAAAATAACGACCAAATTGGAGTTCGTAAACTTCATCCTCGTCTTGGGTTTCAACTTCTAAGTCGGAACGAGGATAGCTGACACACAGTAAGGCATAACCTTGTTCTTGGAGTTTGGGCGATAACCCCATTGCTTCTGGTTGGTAGAGTTTTCCGGAGAGAACGCGCACGGCGCAGGCGGTACAGGCTCCATTGCGACAGGAAAAGGGTAATTCCACGCCTTGGTTTTCGGCGCTATGAAGAATGTAGCGGTCTTCGGGAACCTGAACGGTGTAGAAAGTATCGTTGGTGCGATCGTGTATCTGGACGGTGTAAGTCTGCGGCATCGTCGTTTAGGAAGTAGATATGCTGCTGCACAGA
>JAAHGE010000260.1 GCA_010672635.1 Desertifilum sp. SIO1I2
TACTAGGATCGTTTGCTTGCGTGCCTCTAACTCCGTTAAATAGGCAAACCGATCCGCTAAATCGCGCAATTGAATTTCATTAAGTTCCCCTGTTCGTTCTTTGCGATATCGCGCAATAAAAGGGATCGTTGCCCCCTCACTTAGCAAATCAAGAGCATTCTGCACTTGTGCTAACTTGAGGGACAATTCTTGAGCAAGCAGTTGCGGAATATTCAGCATGATCGATGAGAATAAACAATAATAAACTGGGTGAAAACAAACTAAAATTCGCTTGGGCTTCTTGACAAAATACTCACCGCCTCATTCAATTTTATCGCGCCTGTTTCCTCAGCAACTTGTTTACCTTCATTCAGAAGATAATCTAAAAACGTTTGGGCAACAACAGATACCTGCTTGCCATTGGGGTAGACAACATACCAATACCGTTCGATGGGAAATCCTTGAACATCAAGAATTGCGAGTTTGCTGGTGGTTCCCTCTAGAGCTAAAGTATGTAATGATAAAATCGAAATTCCCAAGCCACCTACAACTGCCTGTTTAATCGCCTCATTACTGCCTAATTCTAGGCGAACTTTTACCTCAATCTCGTGCTGTTTGAAGAAGTTCTCAATAGATTCACGCGTTCCCGAACCCAACTCGCGCATAATAAAAGGTTCCCCACTTAAGCGCTGTACGGGGATATTCTTCTCATTAACTAAAGGATGGCTGCGGTTCGCAAGTACCACTAACGGGTTTTCCAAAAAGCGATGATGGCACAAGTCAAGGTGAGTTGGGACTTGACTGAGAATGTAAAGGTCATCCGTGTTATTGTTTAATCGTTCAACCAATCCCTCGTGGTTCGTAACTTGTAGGAAAACTTCAATTCCGGGATAACGCTGGCAAAAAGGTCCTAACAAGCGAGGAACAAAATATTTCGCCGTGGTAATGACTGTCAGGCGCAGTTGACCTTGCTTTAGACCCTTCAAATCTGATAAAGTCATTTCTAGTTGCGAAAGGCGCTCAAAGATATCCCGACAGGTCGCAAATAGCTCTTCACCCGCGTTGGTCAAAAATAAACGCTTTCCGACTTGTTCAAATAGCGGTAATCCCACAATTTTCGTCAGTTGCTTCACCTGCATAGAAACGGTGGGTTGAGTGAGAAAAAGTTCCTCAGCCGCACGGGTAAAGCTTCCGTGACGGGCTGCGGCTTCAAATACTTTTAACTGATGGAGAGTGGCTTGCTTCAATCCCCTAACTCCTTAATAGGCTGGCATTACGGCATAGATACCAATCTATCATGCCTATAGGATATATTTATTCCAGCCTATGGAAGATCGAGTTATCATGTGGACAGAAAGAGCGTAAGAAACCCTTCCAATAAAGGTTTTGCCCAGTTATCAATGCAGGCTAGTGGAACAGCTTGTTCTACTTTTCTACGGTCTACGGCAATCGTAGAAAAGCTCCCAAGTCATCATTATAAGCCTGGGCAATGCCTTTTTTTTAGTGCTGAGTGGAAAAGAGTGCAAAGTTCCGAGTTCCGAGTTCCGAGTGGGTTCAAGAGTGCTGAGTGGAAAAGAGTGCAAAGTTCCGAGTTCCGAGTTCCGAGTGGGTTCAAGAGTGCTGAGTGGGAAAATAGTGGTGAGTTCTAAGTTAAGCATCTAGAACAATAGCCAATATTTACTTTCTTTCCCCCCATCTCCCCATCCTCTTTTCCCCAACTCCTAACTCCCAATTCCTCTTCTTCCCCCCATCCCCCCACCTTCCCATCTCCCCATCCTTCTTCCCCAATTCCCCTAATGGTTGACACTGAGTAAGCGAGAATGGAGGAAGCGATCCATCCAACGTTCTAGATAGACGCGGTTGGCTTGCTGGTGTTCTGGGTTGGTGGTGTCTAAGGGATAGGGGGCGAGTCCTTTGATGGTGGCGGTGGTGACACAGAACATGGATTTTTGGAAGCTTTGGCAAATTTGCACCCGCAAGTCGTCTTCGCCTCGGCGCGATCGCTCATAGATGGGATGCATATAATCGGGGAGGTAGTGGCGCATATCTTGCATCAGCAGGGTGGGGGGAATGCCTGCGCCGCCTGTGGGTAAGGGATCGGCGTATAATGCTCCGTAGCTGAATTCGCCTTGTTCTTGAGGAATTTGTTGGGCTTGGGCGTTGTAAGAAACGGTTCCCATGAATGGGGTTCCCCGGAAGAAGATGGTTTCAACGTAGGGAACGGCGACATCGGCTAGGAAGGTTAAGCCGACGGATTCGGGGATGATATCATAGGAGCGATCGCCAATGGTCACGCTATAGCTAATCGGATTTTTGGCAGCGCTGACTAAGCCGGCGAGGATATGTTCGACAACTTGAGCAATGGTTTTAATCTGACCTCGATCGTAGCGGTCGGAGAGGTCTAAAAACAGATCGCTCATCACCCGCCAAAACTGACCCAAGGCGCTATAGTAAACCAACTGGCGAACCTGTTCGACTAAGAAGTCGGGGAATAGTTGATGAATGGGTCGAACGATGAGGTTTGTTTTAATCTTAGCGGCGATCGCCTTTTTAGCAGCTTCTACAAATTCCGGCGAATCTAAGTAACTATCCATTCGTCCGCCCCCATGCCAGAACATCACTTTCATGACATACTCAGCATATTCGTAGTTAATGCGATCGTGGTTCCAATGGCGCAGTAACTTATTGAGGGTGATATCGCCGTTAAAGTATTTGAAGAAGGGAAACAGAACGAGAAATTGCTCTTGGGCAATATAGATTAAATTACGGGAATAGGCATCCAGAACCACCCCATAGCTATGTAGAATACCGACCACTTCAACAACATTGTCTGGGGTGTCGGGTAGCAAGTCTCCCCCAGACTCTAGATGGTAGATGTAGGGGGCAAGGGGGTGCTTGGAAGGTTGGCGCGTGGATGAAGAAGATTGGATAACCATTTTTGATTTAAATTTTAGATTAGATGGGGCAATTCCCCCAAGGGCTGGGGGAATCTGCATTAGGGAGGCGGAAAGTTAATGACTTGAGCCACCTGTTGCTGGGGAAACACTTTCATGACGGCGGTGGTGGTTTGTTCGCTCCAACGCACCATCCAAGTCGGCTGTACCCCCAATAAGACAATTAAAACCGCAAGCGCGATCGCGGGAATCCGATCCGACCATTGCACGGGCGGTAAATCTTCCACCAGAGGCGATAATCGACCAAAGAAAGCTTGGTTGACCAGTAACAGGAAGTATACCGCTGTTAATCCCGTTCCGACCATGCACAAGAGGGTTTGGACGGGGAAAGCCGCATAGGTTGAGCGAAACACGAGAAATTCAGAAACGAAACCCACCATTCCCGGAATGCCAGCACTTGCCATGACTCCCAGTACCATTAAACTGCCAATCATTGGCAGACCGCGTTCTGGGTTAAGCAAGCCGCGCAATTGGGTAATATCGCGGCTTCCGGCTTTAACGTAAACCACCCCCACTAGCAGGAAGAGTAAAGCGGAAATTAACCCATGACTGACCATTTGGAAAATTGCGGCTAACAGGCTTAACGGGGTAGCTGCTGCTGCTGCCAGAAGAATATAGCCCATGTGCGCGACAGAGCTAAAGGCTACCATTTTCTTCATATCCGTTTGGGCGATCGCGCTCAAGGCCCCATATAGCACGCTAATCACAGCCCAAACCGCGAGTGCAGGAGCCAAAAAAGCCCAAGCTTGAGGTAGCAAGCATAAGCCAAACCGCAATAACCCGTAAGTGCCTAACTTGAGCAATACCCCGGCTAACAGCACGGAAATGGGGGTAGAGGCTTCGACGTGAGCATCGGGCAACCAGGTATGGAAGGGGACTAAGGGGGTTTTAATCCCAAATGCTAATAAAACCCCTATTAAAATAGGAATTTGGCTGCTTAAGGGCAACGCTTGGGCCAGTTGCGGGTTATATACAAAGTCCGGGGCGTGAGTGAGCAGAACCAGCCCTAGGAAACTTGCTAGGAGCAAAATACCGGAAATTGCGGTATAGATGAGGAATTTGGTGGCTGCATAGCCGCGCCGCTTTCCTCCCCAGATGGCAATCAGCAGATAGAGGGGAATGAGTTCGAGTTCGTAGAACAGGAAGAACAGCAGTAAATCCTGGGCTAAGAAAGCGCCCGCGACGCAACCGCACAGAAATAGAATCAGGCTGTAGTAAAGGCGGGGACGTTGAATGGCGCGATCGCTACTATAGATTGCGATCGCCGTCAACAAACTATTAATCGCAATTAACGGGAAAGAAATCCCATCAATGCCTAAACTGTAGGTGAGTCCTAACGCATCAATCCATACGAAGAACTCAGACCGCTGCATTTCCCCAATTTCCGGGTGAAATTGCACCGCCAGAACCAGCGTCCACACTAGCTCTACGATCGCAACTCCTAATGCTAGGGTGCGGCAGCGTGCCGAGTCTTGTTCGGAAAAATCGGACTTCGAGAAATTGGGCCAAAACCCAACGCCCGCAGCCCCTAAAATCGGTAGCCAAATCAAAGCACTGAGCATTCGTTAACGTTGCTCCTCGATCAGGGATGAATGTATAAAAACCAGCCGATGACGAAGAGGAAAATATTCACTCCCAGCACAATGGTGAGAACGTAAAGCTGAGATTGTCCTCCAGAGCTGTATTTTAGGCTTTGACCGCTAAAGATTGCCGCCAAGCCAACCAGATTCACAAATCCGTCAACCACGAAGCGATCGAACCAAGCGGTTAATTTAGAAAATTGCTCGACTGCAAAAACAACGGTGAGCCGATACAGCCGATCGACATAAAAGTCATAGGCCAGCAGGTCTTGGATAAACTTAATAGGAGCCTTCACAGAACGCGACCAAGTGCGTTGCAGACCCAAGGTGGCCCCGACAATACATCCGGCGGCTCCCGACACCACAATTAACCCCACCGCCGGTAAGTTGAGATAGTCCCAACTCGGTAGCAGGGAAAGGCGCTGCAACATCAGGGGAACCGATAGGGTGACGATGGTTAAGCTCACCAAAGGAACCGCCATCGCCCAAGGAACTTCTGGAGCGCGTCGGGTTTTGGCTTGCGGTTGGCCGCCAAATACCAGTCGGAAGACTCGCGTTAGGTTGAGGGCTGTTAAACCATTCACCAACAATAAAATCGCTACTAGCGAGGGATGGGTATACCACAGGTCATCAATGCCTAGGCGCAAGGCCCAAAAGCCTCCCAAAGGCAATAAACCAATCAATCCCGCCGCACCCACGAGATAAGCGGTGGTGGTGGCGGGCATCCGGGTGGCTAAACCGCCCATTTCGGTAAGGTCTTGGGAAACGGTGGTGTAGATGATCGAACCCACGCTCATAAACAGCAGGGCTTTGGCGATCGCGTGAGCGAGCAATAACATCAGGGCAAAGCCCGACCATTGCATCCCTACGGCGATAAAGACCAGTCCTAGATAGGCGCTGGTGGTGTGGGAAAGCGCCCGTTTAATGTCAATTTGTGCTAGGGCCACCAAGGAAGCCCCCACGGCCGTCACTGCACCAATCACGACTAAGGTGGTTAAGGCAACGGGAGATAAGGCGAGAATGGGTTGAAGTTTAATGAGAACGTAAGCGCCGCAAGAGACAACTACGGAGTTCCGCAAAATAGACGCCGGACTCGGCCCTTCCATTGCTTCGTCCAGCCACAGGTGCAAAGGGAATTGAGCGCATTTGCCAATGGGGCCTGCGATTAAGGCTAAACCCAATAGGGCAGAAGCTAGGGGGGTGAGTTGGGCGTCTTCTGCCCAAATGTAAAGTTCGGGGAAGTTGACGCTATTGGCTTGGGTGGCTAGGGCGACTACACCCATTAAGAGCAAAATGTCGCCGACGCGCTTGGTTAAAAAGGCATCGCGGGCGGCGGTGACGACTAGGGGTTGGGCGTACCAGAAGCCGACGAGGAGGTAGGTCGATAGGGTCAGCATTTCCAGCAACCCATAGGTGAGCAGCAAGGAGTCGCTGATCGCAATGCCGCTCATGGCTCCTTCAAAAAAGCCCATGAGGGCAAAGAAGCGAGCCATTGCCCAGTCTTTTTCCATGTAGCCGAGGGCGAACAGTTGCGCCAGCAAGCTTAATCCGGCGATCAGTTCGGTGGCGGCGATGGTAATGGCGGAAATCTCGACGGTGAGGGAAAGGTCTAGGTCAAGGGCGTTGAGCCAGTGAAAGATGATTTCGTAGGGCGGTTGATTCCAGGTGAGTCGAAAAACGAAGGCACCGTGGATAAATGCCGCTAGGGTCATCAATAGGTTAAAGTAGGCGGCGGGTCGAGGCCCCGTCCGGCGAACGACCCCGGTTGACCAAGGCAGGGTGACAACTGCGCCAATTAAGCCATAAAAAGGAATCCACCAACTACTTTGGAGGAGAAATTCATTCATTGAATTACCCAATTTAGCTGCAACTGCAATTCAACGTTGATTGAAGGAGATGAACGGAGGATTTTGGGAAAATTCTCGTCATCTCTTTAGGGAAATTGATGCTGCAAGCTTGGTGCTGTTCGATGCTTCAAGCCGAATTGCAACAGCAGTCAGTTCCAAAAAACGGTTTATATTAAAGTCTAGTATTTTCTCGCAATAAGCACTGAGTTTTTCGGGAAAGCGGCGATCGCCTGCTCCGATCTTACCAGGATGCGATCGCCTTGACTCGCAGCCAGCCTACTCGGTTTTCTGCCGAGAACGTTGGGGTTGAGCGTTCGCTCTTTGATCTCTAGGTCGGATGACAATCGCTTAGAACAACCAAAAACTCGATGAGGCATGGCGATCTCCGAGGTCGGGGACGAGGAGGGGCGATCGCCGATTAAACCTTTGACTAAAGCACATACTCGCGCATAATTAACTTTTTTAATAAAAAATTAATTTTATTGTATTATTAACAAAATTAATGAATTAAATTAAATGATATGATAATGAA
>JAAHGE010000261.1 GCA_010672635.1 Desertifilum sp. SIO1I2
GAGTGAAACAAAAAATTTGGGAATCCTGATGGAATTGCCAAATTTTTTGTTTCACTCTCTTGCCCTTTGCAAAATTCTTAGGAATTTGGGGCATCGAGGATATTATTGGGGGTAGCTTATCTCAAACGAGTCCTTATCAAATTAAAGCCTTAACGGATGTAAAAGTTAGGCCGCTCTTGCTCAAAGATTGGCAGCCCTCCCAAGAGATATTTTTAAATGATCTGCAACATACCCAAGAATTAATGATGATTCGCTCCAACCATAGGGCGGAAGATACTTTATTAAAACTGTTGAATTGGCTGGCTAATAAGTTTGGCTCGGAAGTGAAAGAGGGTTATTTAATTAACTGTAAGTTAACGCATCGAGACCTAGCGGAGTTTAGCGGTTTAACGCGCGTCACCGTTACGCGCATTTTAAGCAACTTGGAACAGCAAGGTCTGATTCATCGCACGTCTCGCCAGTTGGTTGTCCTCAAAGACGAGGAGGTTTGGCACTATCAGATTTAGGGGGCGATCCAAAACCGCCAAGCCAGCGCTAGGAGAATCGCCGCGATCGCGCCAATCAGGGTATTAATAATATTGACGACCTCATTGGTTAACCAATTCACCTGAGTTTGCAAGGTTGCCCCAATCAGGCTTTCGAGGTTCGTAGCGATAAAAGCAGCAATCAGACACAGCAGAACGCCGCCCCCAGTAATTAAACCTGCCCCCCAGCCAACGAGCGCGATCGCCGCAGAACCCGCAACCCCGGCTAACGTCCCTTCCAAGCTCACCGCCCCTTCCGTGCCACGGGCAACCGGCTGTAAAGTAGTAATTAAAAACGTCCGCTTCCCGTAAGCTTTCCCCACCTCGCTAGCGCAGGTATCCGAGAGTTTAGTACTGAAACTCGCCACATAACCTAATAGCAATAAACTTAAGATTTGGGGAGTATTCGCTGTTGGAATTAAGGTGCCTAGCGCGCATAAGGTCGCCGTTAGCGCCGATCCCCAGACATTTTCTGGCCCTCTGGCCCCGGATCGCTTTTCGGCAATGCCTTCGGCTTCCTTCTCGGCCATGCCAATGCGGGTAACGCCGGAACCCACCACAAAGTAGAATGCTACCACTAAATAGCCCTGCCATCCCAAGGTTCCCCAAATGATGACTCCCAGTATCCAAGCATGGAGATATCCCGCTGGAGTGAGTAACTTTTTGGGTACCAAAGCAGCAATCCCCAGTAAGAGGGTATTGAGAATTGCGCCAAAAGGCCAAGGATTGAGCGACAAAATCAGAGATAGCATGATATATAGTGAATCGCTAGCCTATTTTTAGCATTAGCGACGAACAACTCACAATCATTAATTTATAAAAACCATGACTTCTGCTATTTTTCACCTAGCTATTCCGATTAACAACATAGAAACCGCTAGAGACTTTTATGTGGATGGCTTGGGATGCGAAGTGGGGCGAGAATCCCGCCATGCCATGATCCTCAATCTCTACGGACATCAACTGGTAGCCCACATGACGAGCGATCCGCTGGTTCCCCAAAAAGGGATTTACCCGCGTCACTTTGGGTTAATCTTTCCGCGAGAGTCTGAGTGGGAACGGATGTTGCACAAAGCGATTGATAAGCAACTGATGTTTTACGAACAACCCAAACATCGGTTTCCGGGTCAAGTTGCCGAACACCGCACCTTCTTTTTACAAGATCCGTTTTACAATCTGATGGAGATGAAGTTCTACCGCCATGCAGACGCTATCTTTGGCGGACGGGAACTGGCAGAAGTGGGCGATCGCTAATCCTCGGCTTCTAGCGGTTCGATCTTTAAAGCGCCTGTGGGTGTAAAGCGAACCTCAAACCAAGCCACCTCGGAATAAGGGGCGGGGTTGGGCGAAACCAACTGTGCCAAGGGGGTTTGTTCTCGATATTCCGTGGCGGCAGCATCCATCGGGCGATCGCGCACAATTTCGCCGTCGGGAGTGACTGCTACACCATAAACTAACGGTTGGTTAGCAGTCATTTCAGCTTCCCAAGCTTTATCGAGGCGTTCGTAAAGGCTGGCTTGCAGTTGGCGAAGCTGCGATCGCTCTGTTATCCACCGGACATTCTCTTCCTCGACAGTGGGTAAAGCGATGCGGTTGCGCCGCAATCTCAGGAACAAGGCCGCCAGTATGGCATTGACGATGAACCCTGCAATCACCTCAATCCCCACCAGGGCAAAGGGTGCGACGGGAAGCTGGAGTAAAACGATTGGCACTAAAAAGCCTAGACGCAATACATTACCCGCTAATAGAGCAAGCGGAGGAACGAAAATCCATTGCCAAGCGTTTCGCACCCGTTTTCGCAGAATCAGCCACTGGGCTAGCCCTAACCAAATATAGGCGATCGCGCCAAACAATCCCCCAATCACCGGACGCCAAGCCAAAGCCACCAAAGAACTGATTAAAAAGCCACCTGCGGTATTAAATATCCACAACGTCTTCAACCGATAGCGGCGCAGGACAAACCATTGAGCCGTGCCGATCAAACTGCCGCGAATTAAGCTGTAGAAAAACTCTCGGAAAATCGGATTAAACGAGATAATCGGAAAGTTGTATTGAATAAAAGCGGCAAGCAGTCCTCCAATCATCCAAGCCAGCGTTGTTAGGAGGGTAAACTGCCAGAAAAAGGCACGGCGGCGATTTTCAGGAACTAAGGGTAAAAAACAGACAGAAGAAGAATCGCTCACAAGTCACTTTGGAGGGCGTTAGCTACTGCTTTTAAAGCTACAGGATGTCTGACCATCATGGCATGAGCTATCACAGAAAGGCGGATTTGTTCGCCGACTGCAACCTGGGAACTGCTTCCCGGAACGATAATAAAGTCGTAGGGGGTCCAAAGAGAGGTAAATTGAACTTGATTGAGGATTTCAATGTCCTGGTTTAAGTCTTGCAGAAAAGGACTGCCCGGTCGCATTTGCAAGCAAGCTTTTAGGGGCAAAGCATAGGCCATCCAAGTGCCATTGTGTGGCGAGGCAATGGTGACAAAACGCTCGACGCGATCGATCCCTCCAAGACGCTGCAAGTAATAACGGCTAACGAGTCCCCCCATACTTAGTCCTACTAAGTCGATTTTTTGATCTGGGGGAAAGGTTTTATCAACATACTCAACGATCTGCGAAGCTAATCGTTCTATGCCTAACGTCGCATTCGCCGGATTGAGATCGAAGCGATGCACTTGCCAGTGGTGTTGCGTGAGATAGGCGTGCAGGCGATTAAATACCTTGCTCTTGATAAAGATACCGTGGACTAACAGGACGGGGTTGCGGGGGTTTTGCATGGTTCTGTCTGAGGGGTTCGGCTAGCACTTGGGCGACTTGGGCAATGCAGCGCGGGTCAGTTAACATCCAGCTATGCAGGAGTATGGGTAGGATAATTTCTCGACCCACTGGCACGCAAGAGCTATGGGCAGGGACGATCATGAGGTCGTAGGGCGTCCAAATTGAGGTAAAGTCAATTTTGTCTAAAATATGAATATCGCGCTTGAGGTCGTTCAAGAAGCGGCTATTGGGGCGCATTTGCTGGCACCCGATGTTGTGTCTGGCATAGCCTACCCAACTGCCGCAGTGGGGAGAGGAGATGGTGACAAAGCGCTGAACGCGTTTAATTCCGCCAAGGCGCTGCACGTAATAGCGGCTGATGATGCCCCCCATGCTGAAGCCGACGAGATCGAAGGGTTGGTCTTCTTTGAAGGTTAAGGAGACATAGTCGGCGATTTGTTGCGCTAGACGATCGAGTCCAATTTCGCCGTTGCTGGGCGTTAAACTCAAACTGTGAACGTCCCAACCTCGACGGCTAAGTTGCTGGGACATGGCTTGAAAGACGAGGGCGGTATCGTCAATTCCATGAATTAAGATAACGGGATTTGGCTGAAGGGATTTCATGCAGGGATTTTGTGTTTGAGCAAGATGGAGAGGTGACAGTTTTAAATTAGGCGATCGCGCCCAATACAATTTCGCACGCTATGACAGCTTGCGGGTTGGCTTGTGCGATCGGCGTTACCTTCCTGAATCAATTGTAAACAATTGCAAATTAACGGCGAGGAGTTACTCGATTTTGGGAACGAAGCGATCGGGTTTCTCGGCGTTTTTATCTGTAGATAATTAAAATTTGTTAAGAAATATCGATAAATCTTGCATCTTTCCCCCGGAGAATTTCATAATTGACCCTGCGTGCCGCATTTCATGCAAAGGCGATAATTAAGATAATCGAAAGAAAAATTTCTTAGGAGCATTAGTATTATGGGCTTTATCAAAAAACTGTTCGGTGGAATTTTAGGCTTCCTGCAAGGTCTATTCGGCGGCAAAAAGAGCGAAGGATCTGCGGTTAAACCGGCAAAAAGCAATGGGTACTTCCTAGAATTTGACGATTCTGCCAATGGCAAATCCCCAGAAGCCAAACCGGCGAGCAAACCCGCAGAACCCGCTAAAGAACCTGTCGCAGTCGGCGCGCCTGCAAAAGCAGCCCCCGAACCCGCAGCAGAACCAGCCAAAGCGGAAAAGACCGAATCTGCCCCTGCTAGCAAAAAGACCTCTATCAAGGCAAAGAAAGCACAAAGCAGTTCGGCAAACGCCCAGCCCGCAGAAGTGAAGCAACCCGAAGCGCAACCTCAACCCGTTGCAGCGGCGACGAAAACCAAAGTTTCCAAAATCGAAACCCCCTCGACCTTTGCCCCAACCTACGTTAGCCCAACGGTTGTTAGCAGTAGCCGTCGTCGTCCCGGACCGAGCATGAACCCTTTCATGGAAATGGCTCGTCAAGTCAAAACCCCGAAAGCGAGAGCATAGATAGAATCTCTTTTCAGAAATAGAGGCGTGCTGAGGCAACGCCTCTATTGTTTTAAGCCGGAGTCTGCAAAGACTGGTTTCGCAAAAAGACTAGCCCGCTATAGAGCTGAAAAGCCGGGTCCCAGTCAGTTTCGGCACGACGCGAAAGCCGAATATGAGCATCAAATCCTCCTAAAAAATGGGTGGTATCGACGACGGTTTTGGATTGTTCTAACACCATCTCGCCAAAGACCGTAAAATCTGACCAGGTTGGCGTCTGGGCTAAGGGCTGACTAAGCTGCTTGAGCAGATGATTCCAGTTCAAGCGGTTGCTCTGTTGGTTAAGAGCTTGGGAGGCGGCGAGTGCAGTTATCCCTTCTTGGTACTGGTAGCTACTTTCGCACAGGCGCAAAATACAATTGCGACTGGGTAAGTGTAGGTCGTGAATTTGAATATAATCTTGCGTTTTCTCTTTACGTTCTTGGCGACCGCGAAAATCAAGATCGATGACAGACTCAAAAATCGGCAGCCTGCCCTCTACGCGTTGGCTCACATCTGACCAGTTAAAGGTCAAAGTCCCCACCTGATTCGTTTCATCTTGACAAATAACAGTAGGTTGGGGGGACAAAGCGGAGAAATACTGAACCTGAAAGACGCGAATTCGCGCTATATCCGCTAGCGGTACCCAGAAACAAGCAATGCCGACATCTTGCAATTCTTGAGCATAAACTTGCAACTCGCCAATAGAACCCAGGCGATGCAGCCGCCAGAAACGTGCGGGAAGTTGCCTTTGGGCAGTATAGGCGTCTATGTTCATCAAACGGGCGAAGTTTTGCACGATTTTGGCACGCATTTCGCCGCTGACGGGTTCTAGGATCAGCAAGCCCGGTTTATGATTATCGGGGATGGCTTTCGCTTGGGCGATCGCAGTTTCTCGCTGTTGCTTAATCCGATTTTCTAAACGTTGTAACCCTGTTCTGGCTTGGGTGGCAATTCGAGTATTCAACATGGGTTGGCGCAGCAGTTGACGATACACATCCTCTGCTAGCTCAAATTTCCCGGTTTCTTCATACAAACGTCCAACATACAAGCGTCCCCAGAGATTTTGGGGTTCTTGTTTCAATAGCTTTTTAATCAGACTTGCCGCCGTTTTATAATCTTGGCGTTCAAAGGCACTGGCAATTTGTTCAAGCATAAGCGCGTGTTAACGCATTGTTTTTTATTCTCGCGCCTGTTGAGACTCTAGAACACCTGTCACGAGGGATAAGGCAACAATGGGGGCGGTAATGGCGCGGAGAATGCGCGATCCTAGCGTAACGGGTTGAAAGCCTGCGGCGATCGCCATTTCTACTTCTGCGGCACTCCATCCGCCTTCTGGACCGATCGCAATCTGAATGGCAGATGGGCTAGAATCCGCAGAGACGACGGTTAATAGATGGGGCCAGGTGCCGCGAGCAACAGCGATAAACGAACGGGCATCGGGGTTGTGAGTAAGGCTTTGGGCAAAGGGAATGGGTTCGAGAATGGGGGGAATGGTTTGACGTTCCGACTGTTCGGCGGCTTCTGTAGCAATGCGCCGCCAGCGTTCGAGTTTTTGCGGACTGGGTTTGAGCAGGCTGCGATCGCTGATGACAGGCATAATACAACTGACGCCCAATTCTGTACAAGCCCGCACGACATCATCAAAGCCATTTTTGGGCAATGCCAGAATCAGGGTGACATCTAGGGGTAACTCGGTTTGCAGGGCGTAAGGTTCGAGAATTGTCGCCGTTGCGCCCTCTTGCAGCGCCGCTAACCAGGCTTGACCCTGACCGTTAAGGAGGATAACGCGATCGCCAGTTTGCAAGCGTAGAACCCGTCTGAGATAGTGCTGTTGGGACGCGCTCAAGCTGACTTGTCCATTTTGCAATTGAGTGGGAGCGATCGCAAGGCGTTGCAAGCTCATGAAAATTTAGGGTAAATTCGCGATAACCGCAGGTCAACTCCTTTCCTAGACTAGAGCAATTCCCTTCTAGAGCAAAGTGCTGAGTGGGTTCAAGAGTGCTGAGTGCTGTTGCTTTAGCTTCCGCGTAGCGGTGTGCTGAGTAAGTCTCATCCTTTTAGCAA
>JAAHGE010000262.1 GCA_010672635.1 Desertifilum sp. SIO1I2
TTAACGCGCAACGGCGAATTAACTTTATTGGTGGCTGGCGGTTATTTATTTAGTGGTTTGCTTCTCAGCCCCGACTTAGACTTGCAATCTCGCCCTTATAAGCGATGGGGGTGGCTGCGCTGGCTGTGGATTCCCTATCAAAAGATGTTGAGCCATCGCTCTGTATTGTCTCATGGCTTGGTGATTGGAACGCTGCTACGGGTGTTTTATCTAGGCTTGTGGATTGCACTTGCCAGCATCTTAATTTTAGGGGTGGTGCAACTGTTTCGCGATACGCCCTGGAGTTGGCAGGCATTTGGAGAGGGGATGCAGCGATCGCTCTTACGCTATCGTTGGGAATGGTTAGCCGGGTTCATTGGTCTAGAATTAGGAGCAGCTACGCATATCCTGTGCGATCGCGCTGGCAGTGCCTACAAACGCTATAAACGCTATGGCATCCAAGGCTTAAAGCGCAAAACCCCCAAGCGGCGAACCTCCACTGCCCGTAAATCTGCCCCCTCCAAAGCGCGATCGCCTAAAAAACGTTAGAATAATTACCCAAAAACCCAATGTCTACTGCTGAGAGCGATTCTACCCTAGCCGCCTTGCAAGAACTGATTGAAGTCGTCGCCAAGTTGCGATCGCCCCAAGGGGGATGTCCTTGGGATCTAGCCCAAACGCCCCAAACCCTGACGCCCTATGTTCTTGAGGAAGCCTACGAAGTTGTAGACGCGATTAAAAATGGCGATCGCGCCCACATCTGCGAAGAACTCGGCGATCTACTCTTACAAATTGTCCTGCAAGCCCAAATTGCCAGCGAAGCCGGAGACTTTACCCTCACCGAAGTTGCCCAAGGCATTAGCGAAAAACTGATTCGCCGCCATCCCCATGTGTTTAGCGATGTGGAAGCCAATACCATCGCCGAAGTGCATCAAAACTGGGAACAGATCAAAGCCGCCGAAAAAGGCGAAACCGACGCCTCCCTTTCCCAAAAACTCCAACGTTACGCCCGTACCCTCCCCCCAATGACGGCGGCGATGAAAATCTCTACTAAAGCTGCCTCCGCCGGGTTTGAGTGGGATAACGTTGAAGGCGTTTGGGACAAATTTGACGAAGAACTCGCCGAATTCAAACACGCATTACAAGCCGAAACCCCCATCGAACAAGCCTCGGAATTGGGCGATCTTCTCTTCACCCTCGTCAACATTGCCCGCTGGTACGATCTCGATCCTGCCGATGCCTTACAAGAAACCAACTATCGCTTTTTGCGCCGCTTGCAAGTTCTCGAAACCTTTGCCGATAAGCCGCTAGCCGATTATACGCTAGGGGAATTAGAGCAACTGTGGCAAAAAGCCAAAGCTAGCCTCGCCCAACGCCAACCCTAAGTGGACTTATTCTAGGCAGATGGCATCGGCTTCAATTTCAACCAACATCTGAGGATCGACGAGAGCGTTAATGCCAACGAGGGTATTGGTGGGCGGGTGTTCGCCGAATGCTTCTTGGGTGGCTTTGATATAGTCTTCAGTGCGGTTAATATCGGTGACAAAGAGGCGAATGCGTACCACATTTGGTAAGTCTGCCCCTAAGCTTTGCAAGGCTTTCTGAATTTTGGCAATGCAAAACTGAGTTTGGGCATAGGCATCCCCTGGGGCGTAGACGCTACCCTCTTCAGTAATAGGGGCGGTTCCGGATACATATATTTGCGATCCGACTCGCAAGGCGCGACAGTATCCGGCTTTGGTTTCCCAAGCAGTACCCGAAAAGGTGCGTTGAATCTCCATGCTGAGTTATCTCCTGGGTGCGATAATTTGCAAGCATTGGTTTCCCCCGCGCTGAAATTCATAGTCTACTGGCAAAATCTGACATTGATAGCCCTGTGGTTCTAGGCGATCCAAGATGGGGGCGAGGTGGGGGGAAGGTTCGCCGGAAAGGGTGACTAAGGGAAAGATCCGCACCTGTTGGGCGACGCGACAGAGTTCGCGCAACGCTTCGAGATGGAAGGCGGTGGATAGCTGGGCGGAATAGCTAAATAGCAGGTGGGAACAGAGGGCGAGATCGAAGGCGCGATCGCCAAAGGGTAAATTCGGTAATTCCGCCGCAATATAGCGACCTTGGGTTTTACCCTGGGGAAAATCGGCTAAAAATTGGCTCATAGCTGCCATTCTCACCTCCCCCAGTTGGGCGGGAGAGCAAATTTGACCTCGCCAGAGGTAATCGTCGCGGTTGGCTTCTACGCCTTGAATAATCTGGGGATAGGTGGCTTGGATGCGCTGGTAAATTTCTGGGGCGCTGAATTGATAAATGGGGTCGCAGGAAATGACGCGGTAGGCTTGTTGGGTCATTTCGGCGTTAAAACTAGCCGGGCCACCCGCACAGTCGAGGATTTTTAATTGGAGGTCGCTAGGGGTGAGGGCGAACATTTGCAGGTATTCTGAATGCGATCGCCCCCACGGAACCACTCGATCTAAGCTAAATCCCATGCTCGGTTAGGATACTATGATAATGATTCTCATCGTCTTGACCTCATGCAATTGTCCGCTTTACCTGAAACGATCGATCTTGCCATCATTGGTGCTGGCCCGCAAGCCTTAACCTTAGTCGCCCATCTGTTGCAAAAACGGAAAAACTTGCGCCGTCGCTTGTGGGTATTCGATCCGAGTGGGGAATGGCTGAGTCAGTGGAAAAGACAATTTGCGGCTTATGAAATTCCCCATTTGCGATCGCCTGCGGTACACCATCCCGATCCTAACCCCTTCGCCTTGCGGAAATTTGCCGAAAAGCGCCCCAACGAACTGCATCCCCCCTACGACTTACCGGGAACTCAGCTATTTGAGGACTTCTGTGAGGAGATTTGCGATCGCCTCCAACTGCAAGAACGACTCATTCCCGAACAGGTAACGCGCCTCATTCCCCAAGCCGACGGGCGGTTTCAGCTTCATTTCGCCTCTGGAGAAACCCGGATCGCCAAGCGCGTTGTTCTGGCGACGGGGAACGGTCAGGTACAATTACCTCAATGGGCGAAATCTCTACAACTGTGCGATCGCCTCTGTCACTCCAGCCAGGTAGACTTGCGCCACCTGCATTTAGCCGGAGAAAAAATTCTGATCGTTGGCGGAGGCTTAACCAGCGGACATTTAGCAGTGGGTGCCATTCGTAAAGGCGCAAATGTTACCCTGATGCTGCGTCGTTCTCTACAAGAAAAGCTATTTGACGCCGATCCGGGGTGGTTGGGGCCGAAATATCTTAAACGTTTTGAAGCTGAGTTGAGTTGGGAAGAACGCCTTTTAACGATCCAACAAGCCCGTAATGGCGGATCGATGACGCCTGCGATCGCCACTCAACTGCGCCGCTTAACCCACGCCGGATCGCTAACCCTGGCGGAAGTTTGCCAAGTTCAGAATGCTGTATGGCAGGGGCAAGGCTGGCAGGTACAGTGCGATAATGGGCAGACTCAAGAGTGCGATCGCCTTTGGTTAGCGACAGGTAGCAGCTTTAACGCCAACACTCTTCCCCTACTGGCTGAGATCCAGAAAACTTACCCAACTAGTATCGTTCAAGGCTTACCTATTTTAGATGAAAATCTGCGCTGGCCGGGGTGCGAACTGTTTATCATGGGAGGACTCGCCGCTTTGCAACTCGGTCCTGTAGCGCGTAACCTGGCGGGTGCAAGAATGGCCAGTTCGCGCATTGTTCCTGCTTTAATTAAACCGCGAACCTGGGTGCGTCCGGTGCAACAATCGGCATGAGCGTTCTAGATCGGTTCTGGGAATACTAGATCCTGGTTGTCATTGCAATCAAACCCTAGCCTCCCAGTACAAACTGATGAAACGCCATCCCTTCCAACCGATCTTTTTATTCTTAGCAGCTTTTGCGATCGTTGCTTGTCAAACGCTTTTTGGGGTCTCCCCTCAGCCTCAGACCCCTCCTTTACAGTTTGCCTATAACTTATGGCCGGGTTACTTTCCGATTGAAATTGCGGACGAAAAAGGCTTTTTTGCCGAACAAGGCGTCAATGTCGATTTAATTTTTTCAGAAAGTTATAGCACGATTTTATCAAATATTGGAACGGGCAATTATCAAGGATTTACAACCACTCTAGGCGGTATCATAAGCCTTGTAGGATATCATGACGATCTCAAAATAGTTATGGCTTCCGATCTATCAGCAGGTGCAGATGCTTTACTCGTTAATTCTAAAATTAATAAAATTACCGATCTTAAGGGAAAGCGGGTGGGAGTATTACTGGGAGACTTTGGTGAATTATTTGTCATTGAACTGTTGGAAAAGTATGGATTAAGTTCTGATGATGTGATTTTTGTCAATGCTGATGGCGAAGAGATTAATAATTATATTAAAAACGGAAGGATTGACGCTGGTGTAACTTGGCAACCTTATATCTCTGAAGGATTAAAACTGGGTCATCAGGTGCTTTTATCCACCAAGGAGATGCCAGAGTTACTGCCGGGTATCATAGCTTTCCGCGATTCAGTCATTCGCGATCGCCCTCAAGATATTCAGGCATTTGTTCGCGCTTGGTTCCAGGCACAAAACTATTGGCAAGAACATCCAGAGGAATGTCGAGAAATTATTGCTCGCCGTCTAGGTCTTTCTCTAGAAGAGATTTCAACTGAAGGGATCGAATTAGCCAATCTGCAAGCCAATCAAAAATTACTAACCCTTAGTAGTTCAGACTCTTCTTTATATTCAATCCTACAAGTCTACATTGACTTTTCTATCCGGAAAGGAATTATAGGGAGAGTTCCTAATGTGGAAAATTTGATTGAACCTCAATTTGTTCAAAATTAGTTTTTAATAATTAAACAACTGGCTCTTGAGTTGACCTCATCTCTTAGCTAGTTGCTCGTACCCAAATGGCTAATCCTCCGCCTCTACCCCGCGCAGCAATACTATTTTCGGTTATCCAAAAGAAGGTAAAGAAAGGAAGTTGAGAAATTGGACGTTCTGCAAAAGGTTGAGTTGAGTTTCGGCGATTGGGAAATTGACCTTGATACAGTGTTTTACCTAAAATCTTGAATTGAATTTGCGTAAAATCAAACACTAGGAGATTTTTCTGTTCTAGATATCGCGCTTGTCCCATTAACCGCAATAAGCCTAAACCCACTTTAACCTGGTTGGCAATTGTTAGCTCCTGAAGGCGATCCTCAGAAGCTGGGTGAAAGGAAATTTGCGCGCCAACCCATTTCGGGACATAAAATCCACCCTTTCCCACTGCAACCCCTTGCTTGAGATTCGTTGCACCTGACGTTGTAAAATACAGCCGCCAGTCCCCTAGCAAACGGTTTGTAGGATAGCTGAGGTGCTGCTGTTTAGCGGCTTTCTCTGCTTGTAGTAAAGCATAAACAACCGCTTTTGCCGCAGGTCGGGACGTTCCTGGCGTTACCGCCGTTTCCAAAGTGGAGAGAAAATCGGTTTCTAGGGAAGAACTTAATTGATGAGTCATACCGGATACAAGCGATCTAAAGCGAGCAGTGCATTCAATAGAACATTAGCACCCTGGCTGCATTGTTCCGGTGAAGTATATTCAGCCTCCGAGTGACTCACCCCGGCTTGACTGGGAACAAAAATCATACCCATATCGGTAATTCGTCCTAATTCTAGGGAATCATGACCGGCGCGACTTGGTAAATGGGTATAGCTGAGTCCGAGTTGCTGACAGACGGTTTCAATGGCGTTTTGCACCGGAAGTGCGGCTAGGCTAGGTTCTACGCAAAGAATCGGCGTTACTTCTAGGGTAGTGTGAGTATCGGCAGCGATCGCGCTCAGTCTGCGTTCGAGTTGTTCGAGCATTGTATCGAGGCAGGTTTTGGATAAATCTCGCAAATCCACCGTTAGCGCCACATGACCCGGTACAATATTAACCGCATTGGGAGAAACAACGAGCGATCCCACCGTGGCTACAGGTTGAGTTGGCATTTGCAAGGCGATTTCTCGTACGGCTAAAACGACCTGTGAGGCGGCGACTAAGGCATCTTGGCGCAGATTCATAGGAGTTGTGCCTGCATGGTTGGCAACTCCGGTAATGGCGATCGCTTTTCGTCGCATTCCCACCACACCCTGGACAATGCCAATTTCCATGCCTGTTTTCTCTAAAACGGCCCCTTGTTCGACGTGCAACTCTACAAACGCCGCTAAATCTGTGCGTTTAGCCGTCGCGATCGCCTCCCAATTACCGCCAATGCGTTCTAAACAGGTTTGAATGGTTCCTTCTACAGAAGGCTGATAGCGTTCCGGTGCATCTTGCAAAACGGTTCCCGCCATTGCTTGGGAACCAATCATCGTGCTTTCTTCATCGGTAAATACAATCACTTCTAGGGGATGATTGAGATGAATCTGACGATCCCGCAAGGTTCGTACGACTTCAATTCCGGCTAATACCCCTAATACGCCATCAAACCTTCCCCCAGAAGGAACCGTATCAATATGGGAACCCGTCGCTAAAGCTGGTGCAGTGGCGACTTTTCCCGGATAGGTGCCAATTAAATTTCCCGCCGCATCGATGCGGACGTTCATTCCCGCCTCTACCATCCATTGCTGCACCAGATATCGCGCTTGCAAGTCTTCTGGGGTAAACGCAAGCCGACAAATACTTCCAGACGGTTGTTGACCAATTTTCGCCAGTCGGTCAATATAGGCATTAAGGCGATCGCTATTGACGGTTAGGGTAGAAAGAACAGTCATTGCCACTCTCTTTTTTGATGAAGTTTAAAATAAAAACTTGATTTTGGGATAAACCTTGTTGTATACAAAATACAGTATACAAAAATACAGCATTAACCTTAAACTCGGCTGTATACAGAAGTACAGTTATCAACCTAAGAACAAGCGCATGAGTCAGGCTAAACGAGTATTTATTTGCGGATCGGCACTGCAAGGACAAC
>JAAHGE010000263.1 GCA_010672635.1 Desertifilum sp. SIO1I2
AACCTATACCTGTCAGGGATGGGGGGATGGGGGGAAGAAGAAGTAGGAAAACCTGGTAATTATTAACTCAGCACTCTTTTCCCTACTCACTACTCAGCA
This sequence comes from Desertifilum sp. SIO1I2, assembly GCA_010672635.1. Taxonomy (GTDB): domain Bacteria; phylum Cyanobacteriota; class Cyanobacteriia; order Cyanobacteriales; family Desertifilaceae; genus Desertifilum. The sequence continues at coordinate 100 of JAAHGE010000263.1, forward strand.
CTCAGCACTTTACACTCAGCACTTAGAGAAGCACTCAGCACTTTCTACTCTTTCCCTTACTCGGAACTCGGAACTCGGAACTTTGCACTCCTCCCCCCACTCAGCACTCAGCACTGACTTAGAGGCTAGGCGTTACCCCGGTTTCTTGGGTGGAGTTGACGCGTTTTACGTCGCTGTAACCCATATTTTGAGCAACTTCGCGTAAAACGGTGATTTGACCTTCAAAGTCTAAGTCTTCGATATGATTGAGGACGTTCTGGATGGATTCGGTGATTTCGTAGTCTTCGGGCATATCCACTACAGTATCGCCCATTGCGATCGCCCAAGCATACCAAACCACTAGTTGATTATTAGCGGTTAGCGCCCCATAGGCGCGCGAATATTCGGTATCTTTGCATTCCACGATATCGCGCATGATTTGCAGTTGCTCGTCATCGGATAACTCGTAATAGTCGCCTAGGAGTTTGGGGGCGAGTTCCGGTTCCGCCGCAGTCGGTTCGGCTGGGGTGATGGAATCTCCCATTTTTTCATAGGCTCGATATAACAGCGCTAATTTATCGTCGGTGCTTAGAGAAGAGAAGGCTTTAGCAACGTTTTGAGTATCTTCGGTTAGGGCGCGAGAAGGATTCGCTGGCATAGAAACATTCCTTAATATTTTCGGTTTACGCGTCCATTGTGCCGAAAATGTTCGGAAGGAACAAAACTCTAATGAAGCATTTTCTGAAGTTGAGTTTTCCACCCTGCGGTAGAGGTGAGAATCTTATCTGAATCTAGGATTCCGGTTTCGATGCTTATTATCGCAATTTTTGGCTTGCTACATACTAAGGATGCTAGCGATCGCTAAAATACTAAAGATCCTGAACTGTATACTCGCATGAAAATTGGACTGATTGGAACGGGCTTAATGGGACAACCGATGGCGATGCGGTTGCTAGAAGCAAATCAATCTGTCATTGTTTATAACCGAACGGCGGCTAAACTAGAACCCCTCAAAGCCGCAGGTGCAGAAATTGCCGACTCGCCCCTTGCCCTCATCCAAGCCGCCGAGTGTATAATTTTGATGCTGACGGATGCCTCGGCGATACAGTCTGTCCTCCTCTCTTCAGAATGTCGGTCTGCACTTGCCGACCGGACTATTATTCAAATGGGGACTATCGCCCCAACGGATAGCCGCAACTTACATACAGAAATTGTGGCAGCCGGGGGGAACTATCTAGAATCTCCCGTATTAGGTAGCATTCCCCAAGTAGAATCTGGAACTTTACAGGTTATGGTTGGGTCTACTCCCCATGAATTTGAACAATGGTCGGGTTTGTTGCGGCATTTTGGCGAACCGATGTACATTGGCGAAGTGGGAACGGCGGCGGCGGTTAAACTGGGTCTAAATCAATTAATTGCATCCCTAACCTCTGCATTTTCGCTGAGTTTGGGCTTTATCCAGCGTCAGGGGGGAGATGTGGAGAAGTTTATGCAAATTCTCCGCGAAAGTGCCTTATATGCCCCCACGTTCGATAAAAAATTGCAACGAATGGTTGACAGGAACTACAGCAATCCGAATTTTCCCACCAAGCATTTACTCAAGGATACCCGTCTATTTTTGCAAGAAGCTGAAACCCTCCAGTTAAATATCAGCGCCTTAGAGGGTGTTCGAGAAATTCTAGAAAAAGCCCAACAACTGGGTTTAGCCGATGTAGACTATTCTGCTTTATTTGATGCCGTCTCTCCCGGCGAAGAAAGCTAAGTGTATCGGTATTTACTTAATTAATGCTGTAAATTTTTATAAATCTGTGGGGAATTGGATTACGGTCTCGGAATTCTGTTAGCAGAGACTTCTTAGCCTGTAGTGCTTTCTCTTTTTCATGGATAATCTTGCTTTTATCAATCGCGTTCTTGAGTTAACCAATCAAGAACGCAGCCGTTTGGGTTTGTCGCCTTTGACACTCAGTCCTTTGTTATCGCAAGCCGCACAAACCCACAGTCAGAATATGGCATTGCAGGACTTTTTTAGCCATACGGGAGTGGATGGATCGTCTCCAAGCGATCGCGCCCGTATCGTAGGTTATACCAGTGGAGCCGCTGAAAATATTGCTGCTGGCTATACCACCCCAGAAGCGGTAGTGACCGGTTGGATGAATAGCCCCGGACATCGCGAGAATATTCTAAACCCCAACTATCGTACCATCGGGGTAGGCTATCACTTCTTAGCCAACGATACCGGACAAGTGAACTGGAATCACTACTGGACGCAAATGTTCGGTTTTGCAGCCGATCCGATGCCTATGGTTAGCTTACAAAGCATGAATGCAATTCAGTATGGCACAGAAGAGAGCGATCGCCTCTTTGGTACCCCAGGACACGATACCCTATTTGCCTTAGGCGGCGATGATACTGTCCAGGGGGGACTCGGTAACGATTATATTAACGGAATGCAAGGGCGCGATCGCCTTTTTGGGGAAGCCGGAAACGACACCGTTCGCGGCGGAAAAGGAAACGATACCGTTTTCGGCGATGATGGCAATGATTGGCTTTGTGGAGATTTAGACCAAGATTTCGTCTACGGTGGAAACGGCGATGACATTCTCTACGGCGGAAAAGGCAACGATTGGCTCGAAGGCGGTGCCGGAAATGATACCCTATATGGAGATTTAGGGTCAGATACCCTCATTGGCGGCCCTGGAACCGATGTTTACGTCTTGCGCGTCGATCTCCCAGATACCATCTACTACAACGATTTAGAAGATTATATTGGCTTAACTAACGGTTTAACCTACAGCGATTTGCAGATTACCTAAGGAACGGGTCTTAACGCCAATGATACGCTGATTCGGTTAGCCGGAAGCGGAACCTTACTCGCGATCTTACCCGGAGTTTCCGCCACCTCCCTCGATCCGGGTGATTTTTTACTCCTCTAAAGGCGAGAGACAGTGTATGCACATTGAGGCCAAGTCCCCCTAAATGCCGCGTTTTAAAGTCCTAGTTGGGTTAGCGTTAGCATAACCCAATAGCAGCCAGGTTTGTGTTGGGTTTCGTACCTCAACCCAACCTACGCGCCTAGAAAAAAGGAAGGCTTTAACTCGGGTTCCCCCGATGCTGCGGGGAGCTAGGGGGGATCAAAACCTTGTAGAACAACACTAGAAGACTTCTATATACGCGGTAGCTAGAGGCGAGAGACAGCCGGACAATTTGCCAGATACCACCGCCAAGGCAAGTCTACCCCTTGAGTAATGCCAATGCGGGTCGTTTGCACCAACTCTGGCTGAAACGTAGAAGAACGCGCCTCTAACCACAGCGCTTGGTTAGGCAGCAAAGGCGTAGCATTTAAGCTAAGGTCAATTTCCAAGACTTGGCAGAGTTTACCAGGCCCGGCGGCCAAACGGGCAAGTTTGCGGGGCGAAGGTTGTTGCAATCTTTCGGGAATCTCCACCAGTTGCAATGCTCGAATTAAAACTGCACTAGCGACCTCTTCCTGGTCTGTGACGACGTTCAAACAGTGGTAAATGCCATAAATGAGGTAAACATAACAAGTCCCCGCAGAACCAAACATTGCAGCGTTACGGGCAGTCCGGCGGCGATAGGCATGACACGCCGGATCGCCTGGGGCGTAGGCTTCGGTTTCCACAATTACGCCCCGGATGATTTCCCCAGAATCCAGTTTTCTCGCTAAGGTACAGCCAATCAGGTCTGGGGCTACTTCCACCGAGGAACGGGCTAACCAACTTGGGGAAATAATTGGGGATGAATCTCTAGGGGTGATATCGTCCAAAACTTAACTTCTGGTAAGATAATCGAAACAAGTCAGAACTTTTTTAATAAACAAAAACCATCAATTGTGATTATGGATGTCAAACTGATTTTACTGCTATTAACCCCAGTCTTTACCGTTGCCTGCCTTTTCTTTGGCACAAAAAACGGTTTTTACGACTCTGATAATTATCACGGAAATGGCTCGGCTCACTAAGTCTACTCTGGTTTTGAGCCATACTGGTTAGGTCTATAAAAGCAATAAAATCGGGGTCGCCGTTGCTTGGCATCGGTTGGTTTCGGCTGATTGTTTTTGGGTCGCTTCCTCCACCTCGGTCAATAGTGGGGCTTGTCATTTGTTCTTTGTCGTTAGTTCCGCATTGTCTGGTGACGAGTGACCTATTGCTGACAATAACCCATCATAAATTCTCAGATTGTGCCAGCACTCTCGACAGATGCCATTGAACTCGAATGCTTGCCTTATGGTGTAAATCAGGCAGAGGAAGGAATCTGCTTGCTAATCAGAATGGGGGCTTATCGGGTTTTGCTTGATTGTGGCTTGCGGGATCTTTCTGCCCTCAAGACCGATGCGAGTCAATCCATTTTAGGAGAAACGGTACCCAGTCGGCGGCGGCGACAGCGAAATCTCGCCCTAGACTGGCCGGCGGATGTGGTTTTATGCACCCACGCCCATCCCGACCATAGCCGAGGCTTGCTGGAGTTACATCGCACCTTTCCGCAACTGCCCATTTATGCCAGCGAAGTTACGACGCAACTGCTACATTTAAACTGGCCCGAAGAGGAACTCAATCTCTCGTCGCCTTTTTGTCAAGCCTTGCCTTGGCGAACGCCTGTGGAATTTCGCGATGGTTTGAGTGCGGAATTGTTTCCGGCGGGTCATTTACCGGGGGCGGCGGCAATTTTACTGGCCTATACTGGATTTCAGCGTACCTACACCCTGTTTTATACTGGGGACTTTTTCCTATCGAATTCGCGCCTAGTTGAGGGGATGCGCTTAGAGGAGTTGCGCGGCCTGAAGCCGGATGTGCTAATTGTGGAAGGCAGTTATGGCACAGCCCGCCATCCCCACCGACGCCAACAGGAAAACCAGATTGCCGAACGGATCAGTAAAGCGATCGCGCTGCGGGAAAGCGTCATTTTACCCGTTCCCACCCTCGGCTTAGGTCAAGAACTCCTGATGTTGTTACGGAGTCATCACCTGTTTACGGGGCGCGATCTTGATATTTGGGTAGACGATACCATTGCGGCGGGTTGCGATGCCTATTTAGACCTTTTACCCCATCTTCCGGCTACGGTTCAGAATTTTGCCCAACATCAAGCTTTGTTTTGGGACGAACGGGTTCGCCCCCGCGTCCGTCGCCTCACCCCCGAACATCGACCCACCCTAGGGCAATCGCCCTGCATCATCTTAATCGATCAAAACGCCAATTTTAACGACTATTGCCAACCCGAAACCGGGCCTTGGACGGTGTTACTTCCCTTGCATCCGGGTTATCCTCACCATCGCCAGCAGTGGGTAGAAGCTTTAGCCAATGGGGGAGAAAGTCCCAGCGTTCAGATCGAAACGTACCTCCTCTCGCAGCATTCCGACGGTTCGGGCACCACGCAACTGATCCACAACCTCCGCCCGCAACACGTCATTTTTATGCATGGTTCGCCCTCCTATTTAGCGGACTTGGCAGGTTTAGATGAGTTACACAACCGCTATCATCTGCATACGCCCTCGCCGCTAACCTTGGTGGAGTTGCCCATCGGCGAGACCTTCGTCCAACCCGCCGCCCCCGATAACAACTATGAGGGGGAACTCTCGGAATACGAAACCACGGTTAGCATTACTTTACCGGAAAGTATCACGAGCGATCGCCGCTGGCAAACTTTCGCCGATACAGGACTGGTGGAAGCCCGATGGCAGGGAGAAGAACTGGTGTTGCGGGGCGTTCCCCAACGAGATTTAATCGCCAAAAGCGATGCTAGAGTCCCGCCAGAGTTAGCCTGTTGCGGCAATTGCGTCCATTATCGCGGTCAACGCTGTCGCAATCCAGCTTCGCCCCTATTTGATTTCAAGGTAACGCCCGATGGTTATTGTCCCGTATTTGAACGGGTTGAACCCACTGATGAGGGGTAGAGGCTACGTCCTAGCCGTATACGTGCTGGTGGCTTTCACAGAAGGCGATCTAAAATGCGATCGCCACTTTCACTACTGCTTTCGCTTGCTGCCACTGCTTTGCCTTAGTGGTACCGCCCTAGAAAGCGAGTAACAATCTCTTCGGCGATGCTTTGGAATTTTAATGCTTCTTCTGACTCTGGATGATTTTCTATGATGTAAAACCATCAATTGGTTAGCCTTTAAAGTCTCTATTGCATAAGCACGACCATTCAAATCGCTAAATTCAACTTCAAAAACTCCCGGTTCGTACACTTCAACAATAGTTCCTACCTGACCTCGATATAATTTCAACTCACGCAAGTCTTCTAGAAGCGCTACCCCGTCTAATAACTTAATTTGTGAATTCATAGTCTTTAATAATAACTTGTTTGGGATTGGGAAGTTTCATATACCAAGAGGCTAACTTACCGTTAGCATTGTCTATAGGGGTAGTAGGCGCAATCGCCCCTAACAAAAGTCAGCCAGACCCGCTGATAAACAGGAATGGCTGACTGTAAGGACAAAAAAGGCACCCTTGGTGCCCCTTTGAGGATTAATCAGGATTAGATTCGGGATAGCGGCGCAACTTTTCGGTTTCTGGACAATCTTCGGATACGAGGATTTCTGTATCGCATCGCGGAACAGTCGAGAGTTTTTGGGTAACAGCACCAATACTTTCTAGGCGCACCATTTCTTCCCAAGAACACACTTCGTCATCTTCCTCGGTTTCATAACGGATCGTCACTAAATCTCCCTCTATGTCGAGGATACGACCCCGTTCGATCCAGCGTTGCTGATCCCGCAAGAAAATCCAGACATCTCGACCTTCACAACAGAGTTGATAAATCTTG
>JAAHGE010000264.1 GCA_010672635.1 Desertifilum sp. SIO1I2
TACTTAAATTTGCCGAACTTCGACGGGCAAACTTAACCCAAGCTGACTTGAGAGGCGCGCTACTGGTGGGAGCGAATTTAGCCAATGCCGATTTGAGTGATGCTCAACTGGTTCAAGCTAGCCTGGTGAATGTCAATCTCAGCAATGCTAGAGGCTTGCGGGCTAATTTCAACGGTGCAGACTTGCGTTCGGCAAATTTAAGTAACGCCAATTTGCAGGAGGCTTTTTTTAACGAAGCCAATTTAAGTACTGCAAATGTGAGGGATGCGAACCTATCACACGCGTTTTTTCGACGGGCCCTAGTGACGAATGTTAATTTGGGACAAGCAAACTTACGAGGGGCGATCGGTTTAGGCCGTTAGCGCTTGGCTGAAAAGCGATCTAGGTTGAGGTTAGTCGGTAACGCCGCAACGCCTCTCTCCACAAACCCCTAGACGCCGCTTCTAGCCTTCAATTCTCTGCTAGGGATTGCCACCGCCTCCAAGCAGACACCCCACCTCTTAACCCATTCAGGCAGTAGGCTGCATTACGAATGAAACGTCGTCCTTTCCCACGGATCAAATCTTTCCCCTTGCAATGGGTTCTGATTCTGCCATTTGTTTTGCAAATCTTTGGAGCTGTTGGTTTAGTCGGTTATTTGTCCTTCAAAAATGGACAAAAAGCCGTTAACCAGCTTGCCGATCGGTTAATGGATCGTACCAGTACGATGGTGAGCCAGCATTTGGAAGATTATCTCTCAGTTCCCCATAAAATTGCTCAAATCAACGCAGATGCAATTCGGATGGGGTTGCTGAACGTGCGCGATCGCGAAACGTTAGGGCGCTATTTTTGGTATCAGATGCACGCCTATGACGTGAGTTACATTGGCATTGGTCTAACGACGGGTGAGGGTGTCGGGGCCGCCCGCTATGATGGCGTTACAATTACGCTAGACGATTGGTCAGCTAAACCGCCCAACAACTGGTATAGTTATGCGTTAAACGATCGGGGCGATCGCACTGAAGTTTTAGAAACTCTTGATTGGAATAATTTTGAGGAAATCTGGTACACCGAACCGATCGAAGCAGGTCAACCGATTTGGTCGCCGATTTATACAATTAATTATCCCGATCGCGTTTATATTGCCACTTCTGCCGGTCGTCCCATCTATGATGCCCAGAATCGCTTGCTAGGCATGGTGAGTATTGATGTTTCTTTATTGAAACTGAGCGATTTCTTACGGAGTTCTGAGGTCAGTGAAAAGGGCCAAGTTTTTATTTTAGAACGGAGCGGGGCACTCATTGCCAATTCGGGTTTTCAACGACCCTTTCGCTTTGTCAATGGTGAAGCCCAACTGCTGCAATCGCTTGAAAGCAGCGATCCCATTATTCAAAGTGTTGCTCAACAAATTCAAGCCGAGTTTCAGGGATTTCAAACCATTACTCAAACTCAAAAATTCCGCTTCCAGCAGCAAGGAGAGCGTTATTACGTTCAAATCACCCCTTGGCGCGATGATTATGGTTTGGATTGGTTGCTAGTGATTAGTATCCCGGAAAGCACCTTTATGGCAGAAATTGTTGCCAATAACCGAACAACAGTTGGGTTATGTTTGGTCGCGTTAGCAGTTGCAGCCCTGATGGGATGGTGGACTTCTCGCTGGATTATGCGTCCAATTCGCCGACTTAACCAAGCCAGTCAAGCAATGGCCGCAGGAGAGTTAGATCAAGCGATTGAACCTAGCCGCATCCAAGAGTTTAATAGTTTGGCGGACTCTTTTAATTATATGGTCAGTCAGTTGCACGAGTCGTTTGTGGCTTTGGAAGAAAGTAATGTTGAACTAGAAAATCGGGTTGAACAGCGGACAATTGAACTCAAAAATACCTTAAGCGAGTTGCAGAAAACTCAAGCGCAGGTGATTCAAAGCGAAAAAATGTCGAGTTTGGGTCAATTGGTTGCGGGGGTTGCCCATGAAATTAATAATCCTGTTAATTTTATTCATGGCAATCTGAGCCATTTAGATGGCTATACGCAAGATTTGGTAAGAATGCTGCAACTGTATCAGCGGTTGCATCCCGCCGACGATCCAGAGATCCAGGCTTTAGCAGAAGAACTGGATTTAGAGTTTCTAATTGAGGACGTGGAGAAAATTCTCACCTCAATGAAGATGGGAACCGATCGCATCCGCAGTATTGTGTTGAGTTTGCGAAACTTTTCGCGAATGGATGAGGCGGAGTTTAAAGAGGTGGATATTCATGACGGGATTGAAAGCACGCTGTTGATTTTACAACATCGCTTGAAGGCTAGAGCAGACCGACCCGCGATTGAGGTGATTCGCGAGTATGGTGAGTTACCGTTGGTGGAATGTTATCCTGGGCAACTCAATCAGGTGATGATGAATATTATGGTGAATGCGATTGATGCCTTAGATGAAATGTCCGTTGCGGATCGGGCGAGTCAGCTCACGATTCGGACGGTGGCAAATGGGGGATGGGCGGAAATTGCGATCGCCGATAATGGCCCCGGTATGCCAGAGTCGGTGAAACCCCACATTTTTAACCCGTTTTTCACCACAAAACCGATTGGCAAGGGAACGGGGATGGGAATGGCGATTAGCCACCAAATTATCACCGAAAAACACCACGGTAAGTTAGAGTGTTTTTCTACCCCCGGTCAAGGGACGGAGTTTGTGATTCAGGTTCCTCTCAAGCAGGAGAATGTGAAGGATTGAGTTTTTCTACTCAGCACTCGTTTCTCCCAAATGCGTTTGAATTTCTAGGGGAATTTCACCTTTGGGGTAGAAGTCGTGAATGGTGAGCAGTTCAAAGAGGGTGCGGGTTTTGCTGCGTTCTACGTATTTTAGCGCCTCGGTATAGCGACCCAAGGCGAGGCAAACTTCGACCATCCGACGATAAAGGGTATGCCATTTTTCGGCAAGTTGGGGTGAAGCATCCTCTGTGGAAACGATCGCGCCAGGAAGTTGTTCGACAATCTCGATGGCTTGGGCGAAGGTGTTGTAGGCTTGCGGCAACTGGTGGGTTTGTTGGTAAGCCACGCCGAGGTTAAACAGGTTGCAAGCTTGATTTTGGGGCAGCGGTTGGGCGTTGGGAATTTGTAGGGCGTTTTGGAAGGCAGCGATCGCCGTTTTGAGGTTCTCTGTTTTTTCCCCGTGGAGGCGGTAGATGTGAATCAGTCCCAGGTTGTTTTGCAGGGTGGCCCAATCTTCGGGAAAGGCTTCGCGGGTATAGATTTGCAGGGCTTGCTGGTAAGAAGCGAGCGCGCTTTCTAAGTTGTCACCTCTCTCGCCATAGATGCGGTGCAGGAAAACGGTGGCGAGATGCCGTTGAATCATTGCCCATTTCAGGGGGAAGGCTTCGCGGGTGTGGATGGTTAAGGCTTGTTTGTCGGCAAAGAGGGCGCGTTCTAGGTTCTGGGCGCGGTTCCCTCGGAGGCGTTCAAAGTAGGCGGTTCCTAGATTTCTTTGGATCGCAGCCCAATTTTCGGGGAAGGTTTCATCGGTGTAGATTTGCAGGGCTTTCTGGTAAGAGGCGATCGCTTTTTCGAGATTTTCAGCGCGATCGCCTTGGCTGCGGTTGAGGTAGGCGGTTGCTAGGTATTGGTGGAGGGTTGCCCATTGTTTGGGAAACTCAGCGTAGGTGTAAGTTTCTAAGGCTTGTTGGTAGTGAGCGATCGCACTTTCTAAATTTTGGCTGCGCGAGTTGCATTGGCTGCGTTCGTGGTAAGCTTTGCCGAGATGATAGTGGCTGTCAGCCCAAGCTTCGGGGAAGGCGTGACGGGGGCAAGTTTGTAAGGCTTGTTGAAAGGCGGCGATCGCCCTTTCTAAGTTCTGGGCGCGATCGCCTTGAATGCGGTTGAGGTAAGCCCCCCCCAGGTTATTTTGCAGGGTGGCCCAATCGTGGGGAAAGGCTTCTGGGGTATAAATTTGCAGCGCTTGTTGGAAGGCGGCGATCGCCCTTTCTAAGTTCTGGGCGCGGTCTTTTTGCAGGCGTTGAGAATAGGCAATGCCTAAACTATTTTGCGTTGCTGCCCACAGTTCTGGGTGAGTCTGGGGAGTTAAGGCGGTGGCGACAAGTTGATAACCGACGATACTAATTTCGAGATTGGTGCTGCGACTGCCTTCGGGAAATCGTCGAATCAGGTGGCTCAAGGTGGCGATCGCGTTCGCTAGGCGATAGGCGGGTTCTGGATCGAGTTGCGTTAGGGTAGCGGTAGCCCACTGTTGCAAAACCCGTGCAAATTCAATGTCTAGTTTATCCAGATGGGCTTGCAATAACGGATACACGACTTGGCGATTGCCTTGACTCTCTTGCGTGGCTTGCAAGAGTTCTTTTAAAGCGGGCAAATACGGGTCTAAATTGGTTAGTGACATCGCGTCCCCATCAGCTTGCAAGCGTTGGTTTTCCATCAAGGCTAGCTCTCCGTGATTTCATCTTTATGTTTTAGCTTAAATGTGGCATTAATCACATAAACTTGGAGAATTGCAAAGAAATTGAGTTTTTCTGAAAATCTGGGGTTTTTACTGTTGCGATCGGTCAAAAACCGAGTTTCTAGGGGTTGGCGCGATCGCGGTTAACCCACCCATCACCGTTAAGATGTCACCGTCTTTGGTTGGTCGGAGAGAAATGCTAGCACAATTTGCTTCTGTACGCCATATCTGTTTATAGGGGGTCGATTATCGCGATCGCAGTCGCACAAGTAGACTTTTGGTAGAAGTTGGTGGTGTTGCAAAGGTTATTTACCGCTGCTTATCTTAGTTGTTCAGCGGCTGAGGATATCAAGCTGATTAGTACAATTCAAGGCAATCTAATGCGTTATTGCTCATGAATTCTTGAATTGTTTCAACACCAGACCGAAAGATGGCTTCAATATTACTTGTTGGTGCATTGCCACAGCGTAACCAAATCACTTTTGGAGGCGATCCCTAAAGGTGACTCCGTTCAGCAAAGTCAGCATCTTGAGTAACAATACAAAAATCTTGAGTTTTTGCAAACTCCCAAATCTCGCTGTCATCCGCTTCAGTTAGATCGTGAAATTGAACATGGCTGGAATTTGGGAAAATATCTGTAAGCCGAGTTACTAGTTTTCGGCTTAGGTTTTGATCGAACAGCAGTTTCAAAGATTACCTACTACAGTTATCAGACGGCGTTCTCTATCCGCAGCAAATTCCAAGCAGGCTCTAATATCTTCTTCGGTCAACTCTGGAAAATCATCTAAAATCTCTGCATGGGACATTCCTGCTGCCAGCCAGCCAAGCACGTCATACACAGTAATCCGCATTCGCCTAATACAAGGCTTTCCACCCCGTTTTCCGGGTTCAATGGTAATAATATTTCGATAACTCATCACATGGTTAGATTTAGTATGCTTTTTCTTGAGTTTAGCCCAGTCTCAAGGATGAGCCTCATATTACAGGCGATCGCCTATACGCTAAGTTGATATTCGGGAGTTGTCAATATTGACTTTTAACTGCGTTCTCTGTGTTCGGGTTGGGTTTGTTGGGGAAGCGGAAGGGGTGGGGATGTTGGCGCGATCGCACTTCGATCGTTTTTCTGAAGATATCGCGTTTTTCTAGCTGCGATCGCCCCATTCAACCAAGCGACAATGACACCCACGGTTAAGCCAGCGCTGAGACTCCATAGCAAGGCGAGGATGGGGGGATTTAGGATTAAGTTTACCTGGGGAAGGGTACGCGGGGTTTGGATATGGCCCGAAATGGCTGAGGCGACAATTCCCCCCGCGCCAAGTCCTGCACCGAGGATTTGTATGGTACGTTCTAAAGAGCGATCGCGTTCGGCTTGTTCGATTTCTACTAAGCCTCGAATGGTTGCAATAAACTCCTCAAAGAGCCGTTGACTTGGTAATAAATAGGCTAGATCGATATTGATCTGAGTAATGAAAGTTTCTTGAGTCCGCTTGATAAACTGCTCTAAAAAATTCAAATCATCTTGTTCTTTTAATGTACAATTTTGAAGCATTCTTAACCAAAATTGATAGTTTTTTAAGTTTGCTTCGATAGTAGTGCAATGAGTCTCCAAATCTCGTAAATACTGAGAGAACTTCAAGGCATTTTCAGGCAATTTAGTCAAAATTGTTTTAAGTTCTTTCAATCGACTCTCTGGATCTAGAGGAAGATTTCCAAATTTTCTGATTTCATTTTCTAGCTTGCGATATACTTCTCGTGCTTTAGCATTGCACCATCTAGATTCTGAATAAGCATAAAAAACTTTGCTTCGACAACATAATAAGTTTATCAAAGGTTGATAATAGTTCCCTGCAAATTCTAATTCTTCAGTTTTAGGATGGCTATTTAGCCAAATTGCTACATGAGAATAGAAAGTAGGTTTTTGAGAGTTAATTTGATATTCAAATTCATATTCAAAAATTGGACTTCCCAAAAGTTTTCCTGATATGAAATAGGATGATTTATCAAAAGGCAGTTCAATAATTTGAGCTAGACAGTTTTCGGCAAATATTTGTAAATTTTCAACAGGTTGAATAGGTTCTGCAAATAAAATTAAAGTTTGCCCTAGAGAGGCTTGTACATTCTCAGGGAGTAAGCATCCTTCTAGATTTAAGCCTTTTAGTTGGTCAATTGTAACTTGCTCGTAGGGGTAACGTAAGGTTATATCTAGAGCAAAAGTATCATGAATCTGTAGGGGGTAAACTTCGCCATGCAGTTGTAAATCAGAGGTTTTTGGAATAGCAGAAAACTCTAGATAACGTTCGTCAGGCAAAAGCTCTAAATAGTGACTTTGATGGTCATTCTCAGGAGAAACACCTATTTCATTTTTAGACCTTTGGAGAAATCTTAAGATATTTTGGAGGCGAGGTACATTAAGTTTTTCTCCTAGATTTTG
>JAAHGE010000265.1 GCA_010672635.1 Desertifilum sp. SIO1I2
CATTCCCCAAATGCCGACAATTGGGGAGCCTAAGCTGGCATTAAAGATTTGAAATACACCCCAACCTAAGACGAGAAATATTAAGACATTAATAAAACTTCGATTGGGAGGTGCTTTTCTCCATAGACCCGATAAAAAGTAATATTGAAAATAAGCGCCTAACAGTACAAAATCTTTTAAAAAGTAGATTAATTCACTCGCTTGCGGCAATACCCATTTCCGTAACGCGCCTTCCATTACCACTAGGAAGAAAACTGCTTTGACCGATTTGCGCCAGTCTAGACAGGATATATAAAAAACTAAGAATACCGCACTAAAGGCTACGATCAATCTAATCATAAATGCTGGTTAATCGTTTCTAAATAAGCTTGAGATACGGCTGAACGGGTATGTTTGGCTAAATGCGCGATCGCACTTTGTCGATAACCCTCCAGTTGAGAGGGGTTGTGTAACAATTCTCTCAGGATCGCTGCTAAGGCTTGGCTATCTCCGTTAGGAAATGTTACACCACATTTGCCAATGGCATCGGGGAGTCCGCCTTGATTGGAACCAATGGCGACACAACCGCAAGCAATACCTTCTAAGGCGACAATACCAAAGGGTTCTGACCATCGGGAGGGAATGACCAGGATCTGGTGTTGGTTGAGGAGGGTGGCGAGTTCGCGATCGCGTTTTGTCCCCGCAAACTCCACCTGGTTCTCCAAATTCAACGCGCTTGCCTGCTGGCGTAGATTGGCTTCCTCTGGGCCTGTACCAATAATCGTGAGGTGGGGGATTAACCCTTCTTTTTGCAGGCTTCCCAAGGCTTCTAGAAGCAAATCCACGCCTTTATCCGATACCAAACGTCCTAGAAATACAAGTTCTCGATTTCGGGGAATCTCCGGCACTTCATAAAAAATATCCTCCCGATAGGGGTTAGGAATAACAGCGGAAGACACGGGTAAATGAGACGCAATACTTTGACTAGCTGAAATATTAATCGCTCTACGCGTTACGCTGAGTTTCAATCGATCTTGCCACCCCTGCCGACCATCTAAGCGCTGATACCAACTTTGATGAGTGAGAACTAAGGGTTTGCGAACCCAAAGTAAGGGCCAAATTCCCTTGAGGCTAACATTTCCTTGAAAATAAATATCGCACCACTGCACAAGTTGTAATAATTTTGCGTGACTGGGTTGGCGAATCACCTCGAAGGGGAAAGCGCTCGCCTCTGTAGCCATAGTTTGAGCCACAATTTTGACTTGATGTCCGGATTTGACAAATCGATCGGCCAGGATGGAGATGACCATTTCTAGACCGCCAATGATGTCAAAAGTTGGACAATAAATGAGGATGTTCACGAGAAGGCTCAGACGGTTTGGGTTTTCAGAGATTGCCACCCTAAATGCTGCAAGCGTTGTTGGGTTCTTTGCGGATCGAGAGTTGCGAGATAACTGGGGGGTTCCCAGAAGGGAGAATAAAAGGGGTGGTGGTTAAAAGATTGGCTGAGGACGGGTTTTAGGAAACCTTTATTGATTCTAAAAAGGGTGTAGCGATGGTTTTCTAACAGTTCTGTAACGGGACTGGGATAAGCTTGATGATCTTCAAAGATAATATCGCGAATTTTGGATTGACTTAAAAGACGGCTGGCTCCTTTCAGAACGCTAATTTCATGTCCTTCAACATCAATCTTGGCAACGCCTATTTTTTGTGCGGAATCAATTAAGGCATCCAGCTTTTGGAGTTGAACTGTATACCCCTGCTTTTTAGCTTGTAAAGCCGTAGAGGTTGAAGGGTTCTCTGCTGCTAAAGAAGCCGTCCCGCGATTGCTTTCAAAATAACTGGTGGTTTCTAAAAAGCCTTCACCTGCGGTGTCAGATAAGGCGAGGGAATGCGGCTGAATCTGGTTCCAGCCAGCGGTGGCTTGCCAATGCTGAATATTTTCAGCAAGTTCTTGATAAATTTCAGGATGGGGTTCAAAGCAAAGCACTTGACCTGTTTTACCGACCCGTTGAGCCATGATACTGGTCATGTAACCAATATTTGCGCCAATATCAAGGGTCGTTTCTCCTGGGTCGATTAGCCGCCAGAGAAGTTCTGTGACGCATAAATCGTAAACCCCCATTTTCCAAATCGCTAAACCTAAATCTTCGTTCGGACGAATTTTAATCTCAATTCCCCACGGAAGTTGCACGCGTTCAAAGGCTTGAGATGAAGTTCGTTGTAAAAACCGTTGATAGACCTGGGTGGGTCGAAAAATATATTCTGGTCGGTTCAGATAACTAATGAGTTTCATGAATGGCTTGAGCGATTTTATTTCTATCTATTTTGAGGGGTTGAGGTGTTTTTCAATCGCCAGGATTAAACCTTCAACGTTTTCGCGAGCCGACCAGGTTTCCATGCGCTTCTGAGCCATTTTTCCCATTTTGACCAGGCGATCGCGATCGCTCAAGAGTTCTTGGAGCAATTCAGCAAATTTTTCTACGTTACCACAGGGGTAGGCAAACCCGGTTTCTCCAGAAATGACGAGATCGTAGGTGGCACCAATGCGATCGCTGACCAATACCGGAATACCACAAATCATCGCTTCATTGACTGGCAAACCATAGGGTTCGTGTTCGGAGGGGAAGACGAGAAGGTCGCTAGCGGCGTAAGCTTCTGGCAAGCGAGAATATTTAATTAAACCGGGGAACTTCACCCGATCCGCGACGCCAAGCTGTTCGGCGGCGGCTTTGAGTTCCGCATCTAGCGGTCCAACCCCCACCATAACTAAATAGCTGTTGGGAACGTTGGCTTTGGCAAAGGCTTGAATAGCATCAAGGGGACGCTTGCGGGGGATAAATTTGGCGCAGAAGATGGCAACGACAGCATCTTCAGGTATTCCCCAGTCGGCACGAATTTGTGCTTTATCAGTTTGAGCCGCTGTTAAAGCGATCCGTTCGTTATCGACGACGTAGGGAGTGAGGAAAATTTTCTCCGAAGCAACTCCTAAAGACTCTAAAAAGTGGCGGGAAGCCGAAGAGGGGACTAAAACGCCGTCAGCTACTTGGTTATACAGCGCGGGTAAAAATTGCCGCTTGAGGGGAATTTTCCAGTTTCCGCCTTCCGGCGCTTCTAGATAGGTGGCATCGGTGGTGAGAAACAGTGGCTTACGGCTGAGTTTAGCAGCGGCGATCGCCATCCAGAAACTAACGAAGGCATGACCGTACGCGACACAACAGTCGTATTCTGACATGAGGTTGACTAAACCGGGGTTAATTAACCCGTAGGGTTTCGTCAAGTTGGGTTTGGGGGAACGGTTGGGAATATAGCGCCAGGGATACCCCTCTAGCCAGGGAATATCAAAGGCGGCTTGGGTGAGAAATTCTGAACTTTGTTGCAGGGAGGAGGTATGGAGGGTTTGTGCTTCGGGAACCGAACAGTAAGCGACGAGAATATCCAGTTGAGGATGTACCGCCATTAGGCGTAAGGCGGCGGTGTTTTGGATTGGTTGGGAAGAAACGAGGAGAACGCGATAGCGGGGTTTATTCATGGGGTTAACACCTGCAAAAACCGTTTGGCGATCGCATCATAGGAGAAATGCTCCTCATAGGCTTGCAAATTGCGTTGATGCAATTCTAACCGGAGTGCGTCATCGGTCAAGACGCGAATTAAGGCGTCTGCAAGTTGGGGTTTGTCGCCTTCAGGAACGAGAACGACGCCAGTATCGGGGATAGGGGAACCCGTTTCTACACCAGAGTAACCTACGATCGGAAGTCCGCAAGCAATGGCCGCGATCGCCGTGGTGCGTCGGGTGGAAATTTCGCCGCGAACGTATAGCAAAACATCTGAAATGGCAAGGGTTGCAGCAATTTCTTCAGGGGAAAGTAAACCCAGGGTGACAAGTTCGACGGAGGTATTTTGTAAGGCTTGTTGTAAATAGGGTTCGGCGTCTTTCGATCCTCTCCCCAAGGTGACGAGGCGGAGGTTGGGGAGTTTTTGGCTAGCTTGTTGTAAGGCGTAGGCGATCGCGTTAATCTCGTCTGGGGTAATCTCATAACTGGTAAGTCCAAACACTGCCACGGTTTTCCCTTCTCCCGGTTGAAAGCGGTGGGGTTGCGGCGGAATGTTGGAACCCACGGGGATAAACTCTAAGTTATCGCGATCGGTGGGTAGCCAAGGAACGCGATCGCGCGAGACATTAACAATAGCGCGATCGGCTAAACGAATAGCGGCTTGAATAACCGCGAGTTGTACGTTCCGGCGGATTTTATAAGTGAGTTTCTCCCCAGGATAGCCTTGCACTTCATGGAACATCACCGCTAACCGCACACCCCGCAGCCGCAACAGCAGCAGTACGAAGAGAAAGAAAACTGGTAAAGCTCGTTTAGACCAAGCCGAAGCGGTATATTGAGCGATGACCCATTGGTTTTTCCACGGCTGACTTTTTTGCCACAACCACAGGAGCGATCGCACTTTCCCCATTTCCTGCCACGGAACTTGCACCAAATTAAAACTCTCACCCTGCCGTTTCATTGCTTGGGATAAAGCATCACAATAATCCGCCACCCCATCAGCAGGTAACTGCCGAGTTCCTAGTAAAGCAGTCATGCTCTTAGTTGCTAACAGCACGGGTCGAATTCCTTTTAACTTGTTTCAAGAACTGTAGAATTTGAGGGGGAAGAGTTCTATTCAGTAACGTGTAGTTCTGAAAAATTGTCAGTGCCTCTTTCCTATAGGCTGGGAAATTTTTAAAGAATATTTTCCAAAGTAACCTTATCTCTTGGATATCAAGTTCTCCTGAATCCTGTTGTAAAGCTATTTTTGACGATTGTACCTTTAACTCATAGATTTCTGGCAGAGGCGGAGAAAAATCGTTATCTTTAACAGCTTTAAGTACAGCATACATACTCTTCAAGCTTCTTTCATTCTTCCGTTTCAAGAGTTCAGCTTGCACCCCAACCTCTGAAAAATTTTTACCATGAATTCTCCAAACAGATAAAGGTTCATTCAAAAAATAAGTATAACCTTTATTTAGAGCAACTAAAACTAGATACTCATCGGTAAACATGTCTACCTCCGATGGAATCGTGGACCTTTTTAAAAACTCTGTCTTAGCCGCAAACGTTGAACCTCCGCCAAATAACATTCGACGGGGATAAAAGTAGTTAATTAATTCCTCGCCTTTAATCTTACGTTGTTTGATGCAATCGGGAATTGCTTCTATCTCCCTAGTATCAGTTGACACTTTCCAATATAAAGCCGGATGGGAAACATGAGTTAAACTAGAATCTTGTTCAAATATTTCAACAACTTTATTGATTTTTTGAGGTAAAAACAAATCATCTGCATCTAAATTAAAAATATACTTTCCTTTAGCTAGTTCAATACCTTTTTGAGTAGCGGCTGCTTTTCCTAAATTATCTTGATAAATATATTGAATAAAATTTTGGTAATTTTCTAGACAAGCTCTCGTGTTATCTGTTGAACCATCATCGACAACAATAATCTCTAGATCCTGACTAAGATAGTCACCCTGCAAGACACTATTAATAGCTTCACCAATATACTGTGCATAGTTATAAGTTGGGATAATAATCGTCACCAAAGTCATATTTTATATCTCTAAACAAATGGGCAAAATTAATTTATTAATATCACTACATTTTGAAATCTTTAAAACTAACCCTCAAATCAATTATCCACTTTAGTAACTATACAGGTCTAAATCATTTGCTCATACTGCTGATTTCTGAACTTTTTACCGTATTGACTTGACAGATTCCATGTTTCCCAAAAGTCTGTTAAAGTAAAGTAATTATTTTTTATTCTAGAAGAAGTCATTATTGCTAGCATTGCAAAATAAACTAAACATTCTAATTGATTCCAAAAGTTAGGTTTATAGCAGCTATAAGTAAGGTGAGCTAGTAAAAAAGAACCCTTGGGATAAATAAACTTTCGCTTATCTATCCGTTCTTCAGCACTTCCCTCGCTTAAGTGAATGACATAGGTATCTGGACAATAGCGAATTCGATATCCTAAAGCACTTAAACGAGGTCCAAATTCCAAATCACAAACATAGCCGAAAGCTTCTAAAAATCGATGAACTTCAAAAATTTTATGAGGAAGCGTTGCTGAACCACCGCTAATACCAAAAGAGTTAGCATAGTTAGTTATCGGCTTATGATAACCTCTAGGTTGAACTTCACCCGGCAAATGCAAGATAGCATCAGGATGAGGCATTTCGTAGTATTCACCTAATGTCCAAATACTTTCTGGATCGGATTCAATTGCTTGTAAAAGAATTTTAAAATGATTTTCTGGAAAAATATGATCGTCATTCATAATCCGAACATGAGTGCCTTGGCAAGCCAAAATAGCATTGTTTAGATTAGCCTGCAATCCTCGACGCGTTCCTGTAAGGTATCGGCAATTCCATTTTTGAGCAATTAACTGGTTTGCCACAACATATTCTGGCTCAGAATCATCAGAAACAACCACTTCAAAAGGTTGAATGCTTTGCGAGCGAAGGCTTCTTAAACATCGCTCCAGTAAATCAGGAAGATTTCGAGTGATTAAAGCTATACTTAACCTATATTCATTCACTGTTCCTCAGCCTCATAATCATCATGATTACATTTGAAATCTAAACTGATCAAGTTTGTTCAAGGGGAGTGGCAATCTAATCGAAGACCTATAATTACAGCTTTAAACCCTTAAGCCAGCCAGTCTTCTTCACGCCCTGTATTCCGAGCATTTCTAGCCCACACATCTCCTGCTTTTCCGTCAGGATAAGGAAGCCATTTATCTATGATAAAGCCTCTTTCTTTTAAGATTTCTAGTCCCAATTCAGGAGTTCCTTGAGGACAGGTAA